>NZ_JBEZBW010000055.1:0-53720 GCF_040647305.1 Saccharothrix sp. NPDC042600
GTACGGCCTGGGCGCAGCCCAACCGCGCTTCTCCCTTCTTGGCAACCAGCTTTTCCGGTTGCCAAGAAGGGAGAAGGGTGGTTGCCTCCGGCAGGTCGTGCGGGGAACGAACCGACGCTCTTCCACCCCCCGGGGGCCTGCCCGCCGGCGAGGCGCTTTTGATCTTGAGAGCGCGCAGCGCGACCACGCCCGAGAGCGCGAAGCGCGTCGTCTGAACCCCGCGAAGAGAACTAGCGAGGAGGAAGGACGCAGAACTCGTTGCCAGCGGGGTCGGCGAGGACGACCCAAGGCAACTCGGGGTCATCGGCCACGACAGTGGCGCCGAAGTCGACCAGCCTCGCCACCTCGGCGTCGCGGTCCCGGTCGGCCACCACGTCCAGGTGCAGTCGGTTCTTGCCCGTCTTCGGCTCGGCCACCGGCTGGAGCAGCAGCATCGGCCCGTCACCGGTCAGCTCGGTGTACTCCAGGCCCTTGGCGTCGGTCCACGTCCTGGTTTCCCGGTAGCCCAGCGCCGCGCACCAGAAAGCGCGCAGGTCGGTGTGGTCGGGTGGGGTGTCGATGGCCACGGCGAGGATGCGGCTCGTCATGGTGTCGGTTTTCCCGGTCGCCGCCCGGGGTATGCGTTGGGTGGACCTGATGTCGATCGAAAGGGACCGTCATGGGTGCCGACGACAAGCTCAACAACAAGGCCGAGGAGATGAAGGGTCGGGCCAAGGAGGCCCTCGGCGACGCCACCGACAACGAGCAGTGGCAGGCCGAGGGCAAGGCCGAGCGGGCCAAGGGCGCGCTCAAGGAGGCCGGCGAGAAGGTCAAGGACGCCTTCCGGCCCAACGACCGCTGACGCTCCCCGCGTTCGCTGACGCTGTGATGGCCGCGCGCAGTGCCGCCCCGTTCGTGCCGGAAGGCGCGGACCTGGCGGCGCTGCGCGCTGCCGCGCGCGGGTGCGAGGGGTGTGACCTCTACCGGCCCGCCACCCAGACGGTGTTCGGCGCCGGGCCGCCCGACGCGCGGCTGGTGCTGGTCGGTGAGCAGCCCGGTGACCAGGAGGATCGCGCCGGGGAGCCGTTCGTCGGGCCCGCCGGCAAGTTGCTGGACCGGGCGCTCGCCGAGGCGGACCTGCTGCGCGAGGGCGTCTACGTGACCAACGCGGTGAAGCACTTCAAGTTCGTCCCGGCCGAGCGCGGGAAGCGGCGCATCCACAAGTCGCCGGCGCGGGGCGAGGTCGTGGCCTGCCTGCCGTGGTTGCACGCCGAGTTGGCGGAGGTGCGGCCGGACCTGGTCGTGTGCCTGGGCGCGACGGCCGCCAAGGCGATCATGGGCACCGACTACAAGGTCACCGAGCGGCGGGGCCGGGTCGAGCAGGCCGCGGACTTCCGCGTCATCAGCACGGTGCACCCCTCGGCGGTCCTGCGGGCGCCCGACCGGGACGAGGCGTACGCGGCGTTCCTGGCCGACCTGCGCACGGTCCGCGACCACCTCTAGATCACCCTGCGTGACCAGCCGTGGAGGTGGAGCGGCCCCCTGACCGCTTCCCGCGTGCGGGCCGAGCTGGACTGGGCTCGGAGTCAGGGGGCCGGGTGGCCGCCTGGTTTTCGCCAGGCCCACCCCTGAAGACGGGTAGGTCCTAGCGGACGGTCACCTCACGACGAGTCCTACAGCTACACAACTTCGGACCACCTCCTTCCTCGTGTACGGCGAACCTATGTCGTCCCCGGGAGGCCTCGCAACGGATTTCTTGATCCGCGAACGCGGTGTCCGATTGCCGCCGGACTTCGGCCCCGGCGGTAGCCAAGATCGTTGTCATGAACATGGAAGGCAAGGCCGCTCTGGTCACTGGTGGTAGCCGCGGCATCGGGGCGGCGGTGGCGCTCCGGCTCGCGCGGGAGGGCGCGGACGTCGCGCTGACCTACCGGAACGACGCGGGCGACGTGGTGGAGCGGATCAAGGAGACGGGTCGCCGCGTGGTGGCGGTCCGGGCGGACAGCGGGGACGCCGCGGCGGTGGCCGCCGCCGTGGACGAGGCGGCGGGCGCGCTGGGCCGGCTGGACGTCCTGGTGAACAACGCGGGCGAGTTCATCGTGGGACCGGTGGAGGAGTTGGACGTCGAGGCGTTCGACCGGACGTTCGCGGTGAACGTGCGGGCCCCGTTCGTCGCGGCCCGGGCGGCGCTGCCGCACATGCGCGACGGCGGGCGGATCATCAGCATCGGCAGCAACGTCGCCGTGCGCGCGGTGTTCCCGGGCTTCTCGCTGTACTCGGCGAGCAAGTCGGCGCTGGTCGGCCTGACCAAGGCGCTGGGCCGGGAACTCGGGCCGCGCGGGATCACGGTCAACCTGGTGCACCCCGGCCCCACCGACACCGACGCGAACCCGGCGGAGGGCCCGATGGCCGACGCGATCAACGGGTTCACGGCGTTGGGCCGCTACGGCACGCCCGACGAGGTGGCCTCGGCGGTGGCGTACCTGGCTTCGGACGAGGCCCGGTACGTGACCGGCGCGCAGTGGCACGTGGACGGCGGTTTCACCATCTAGGGGCGGGGGTGGGGCCGTGCCCACAGGTTCGGCACGGCCCCACTTGGCCCGCTCTCAGCCGACGTTGACGTCGATGCAGGCGTAGAACGCGTTGGCGGTGTCGCCGATGTTCCAGATGGCCAGCACCTTCTGGCGACCGGTCGCACCCAGGTTCACGGTGTGCGAGACGGTCGAGGGCGGTTGCACGTTGCCCCCGTCGAAGTAGCCCACGCGGCGGCTGCCGACGTAGTACTCGTAGCTGGCGGTGCGGTGCCGGGCGGTGAAGACCCAGTTGAACGTGACGGTCTGCCCGACGCTGGTCACCTTCCAACCCTTGCTGTCGTTGTTCAGCTCGGCGAACCGCGCCACGCCGCCGTGGCAGCTGCGCAGGCCCTTGGGGCCTTCGACGCTCTGCGGTTCGTACTTGATGTCACCGCACTGCACGAGACCCCGGGCGCACTGGGCCTGCCGGCTGGGCGGTGACGACACGTAGCCGTGGGCGAACGCCTGGGCCGTCGGCAGGGCGACGACGACCAGCGGCGCGGCGAGGACGCCGGCCGCCAAAGCGGCGATCCTGCGGCGAAGTGCCATGGTCAGCTCCTTTCGGGTGGGGCGGAGACGTCGCTGGGCACGCCGACCCGGGAGCAGCCTTCGCCGCTTCGGGCGGACGTTCACCCAACGCGGCGGCAGGTCTAGACCATACTCTCTGTGATTGCCCCGTGACAACCTTCCGTTGTGCCGGCGTTAGGGTTCCGGGGTGGAGATCTTGACGCGGCGCCCGGCCGCGACCGACGTCGAAGCCGTCGTGCGCCGCTGGTTCGGCCTGTTCAAGGCCGGTCGGATCGCGGAGGCCGAGGGCATGCTCGACCACGCGTCGGTCCCGCACGTGCTCAAAGCGCTGTGGACCGCTTCATGCGGGGCCGACGAGCCGCGCGCCGACGAGCCGCGCGCCGACGAGCAGGACCTGTCGTGGCTCGGGGAACTCGACATCGCGGGGTTCTCCTGGGGCACCACTGGAACGAACTGCTACGTCGAGATCACCCACCGCGGGCAGGTGATCGAGGTGGCGCTGGGCTTCTGGGCCAAGCCCGTGGACGCGGGCTGGGTCGTCTCCGGCCCGTCGACGCTCTGGTAGGGCACATAGGGTGGCCGGCATGAGCGAGATCGAGTTCTCCACGCCACCGACGTTGCCCCAGCCCAACGGGTACAGCCACGTGGCCACCGTCGGCGCGGGCCGCCGGCTGGTCTGGACCTCGGGTCAGGTGCCCATCGCCGCGGACGGCACGGTCGCGCCCGCCGGCGACTGGGAAGCCCAGACCCGCCAGGCGATGCGCAACGTCGGCGCGGCCCTCGACGCCGCCGGCGCGACCTGGCGGGACGTGTTCAAGCTGACCTTCTACGTCGTGGACACCTCGGCGCTGGCGACGGTGCGGGCGGTGCGGGACGAGTTCGTCGACGTCGAGCGCCCGCCGACCAGTTCGCTGGTCCAGGTGGCGGGCCTGTTCCGGCCGGACCTGCTGATCGAGGTCGAGGCGGTCGCCGCGGTCGCCTGAGGAAGACCGGTCGCCTCCCGCACGTTGATCCGCCAGCCGGAGCGCAGGTTGCCCACGAAGCGCGAAGCGCCCTGCCGCAGACCACCCGCCGCGGCGATGGCAAGGTCCCGTCGGCGGTACTGCGGGGTGTTGCCACCACACACCACAGACGCCGAACGGAGCAATTGAATGGGCGTCGAACACCGGTCCGACCGGGAAATCGCCGGAAGGGATCTTGTTTCGGGACGTGCTCAACCCGGTTCGGGTGCGGCGGCGGCTCGGGCGGCGCGTTCGACTTCGGCTCGCCTGTTCGCCCAGAAAGTCGCGTCCTGGCCGCGGCGGGCCAGGGCCGCCGGGTCCATTTCCACCGCGCCGTCCAGTTGCTCGCGCAGGATGTCGGCGTGGCCCGCGTGGCGGCTCGTTTCGGTGAGCACGTGGACCAGGACGTTGAACAGCAGCACGTTCGGGCGCGGCCACCACGGGACGTGGCCCGGGGCGTCCACGGCCAGAGCGGTGATCGTCTCGTCCGCGTGGGTCCAGACCCGTTGGTAGCGGGCGGTGATCTCGGTGCGGGACTCGTGCTCGGTCGCCCACATGTCCTTGCCCCGCTGCGCCAGGTCGTCCCAGCGGGGAAGGGGTTCGGGGAACGGCCGGTCGAACACCTCGCCGAAGTAGCGGGACTCCGACAGCGCCAGGTGCTTGACCAAGCCCAGCAGGTTGGTGCCGGTGGGCGTGAGGGGGCGGCGGATGTCGTATTCGGACAGGCCGTCGAGCTTGCGCAGCACCGCCTCGCGGGCCTCCCGCAGATCGGTGTGCAGGTACCGCTTCGCGAAGTCGTCGATCACCCCACCAGCGTGCCCGAAACCGGCCCAAGATCACCTTCGCGGCGCGTGCGGGGGCGGTTGTGCCAGCATGGGGCGCATGCCTGTCACTCCCGAGAGCACCATCGAGGTCGTGGCCAACGACTACGACTCCTTCGGCGAGGCGTACGCGGTCGAGAACGAGACCAGCCTCCTCAACGCCTACTACACCCGGCCCGCGGTCCTCGCCCTCGCCGGGGACGTCGCCGGGCGGCGGGTCCTCGACGCGGGTTGCGGTTCCGGCACGATCTTCGAGCCGCTGCGCGACCGGGGCGCGATCGTGACGGGCTTCGACTCCAGCGCCACGATGGTGGAGGTGGCCCGGCGCAGGCTCGGTCCCGACGCCGACCTCCGGGTCGCCGACCTCGGCGCACCGCTCCCGTTCGCGGACAACGCCTTCGACGACGTGGTCGCCGCGCTGGTGCTGCACTACCTGGAGGACTGGTCCGCCCCGCTGGCCGAACTGCGCCGCGTGCTGCGACCGGGCGGACGGCTGATCCTCGCCGTGAACCACCCGATCCTCTACAAGATGATGAACCCCGCGGGCGACTACTTCGCCACCGTCAAGTGGTCCGCGGAGCACGACTTCGCCGGCCGGAAGGCCGTGCTGGAGTACTGGCACCGGCCGCTGCACGCGATGACCGACGCGTTCACCGCCGCCGGCTTCCGCACCGCCGTCGTCAGCGAGCCGCCGCCCGCCCCGGAGGCCCGGGAGCTGTTCGCCGACGAGCTGGCCCGGTACCCCTCCGGGTCGTTCCTGAGCTTCCTGTTCTTCGTCCTGGAGGCCGTCTAAGTGCAGGCGCGGATCGACGTGGCGCGCCTGCCCGCGGAACTCGTGGCGCTGATCGACCGCCTCCGGCCCGGCGACGAACTGGTGGTCACGCGCGACGGCCACGACATCGCGACGATCGCCGGCACGGGCGGCGCGCCCGAGGACGTCGTCCCCACCGCGACGGACGACGACTACGGCGGCGTCACGGTCGTCGCCACGGCGATGAAGCTGTCCGCGTCGGCCCGGTCGGCGCTGTCCGCCCAGCTCGGCCCGGACTACATCGTCCTCGACATGCACAAAGCGCCGAGGACGGCGGACGTGCTGCTGGTGCCGCCGTCCAGCCCGCAGCTGATCGGGGCCCTGCGCGGCCTCTACCCCGGCGCGCGCGTGGTGATCGCCGAGATCGAGGACCGCGAGCTGGGCATCAGCTACCAGGGCCCGATCCGGCGCATGCTGGCGGCCGGCGCGGAGACCTACCTGATGTCGAGCACCATCCCCGTGCTGGCGCGGCAACTCGAAGCCGTCACGCGGCGGACCGAGTTGGCCGGCGGCCCGACCACGCGCCTGGTGATCGAGGCCGGGCCGGCGGAGGACTGACCGGGCCGTCAGGTCCCGACCACGGCCAGGCACCCGGTGACCGGCTCGCCGTCCGGCCCGTCCGGGCGCCACGTCCCGACGACCACGCCGGCGGCGTCCGGCGGCGGTCCGGGCGTCAGCACGCGCACCACCTCCACCCCGCTGGCCGGCAGGGGACGCCGGGGAACCCCGCGCGCCTCCGCCGGACCGAAGCCGGACCGGCCGGCGGGGTCGGACACGCCGCCCGTGCGGACCAGGTCCAGGACGCAGGACCGGAACGTCGGGTCGTGCTGCCCGTCGTAGATCCAGCGCGTGCCCAGGACGCTGTGCTCCGGCGTGGCCAGGAGGGCCCCGGTCGGGGCGTCGGGCAGCGGGGCGCCCCGGTAGGTGAGCGGCACGTGGTAGAGGTCCGAACCGTCCGAGACCAGGTGCCCCTCCATGCCGACCTCGCCGTCCGGGTCTTCCAGGCGGTAGAAGCCGATCGGGCGCAGCGCGGGGACTCCGGCGCCCCGGTACCAGGGCTGTCGTGCCACCCACCGCGGGAGGAACTCGCGGAAACCGGGGGTCAGCGTCGCGCCGCGGTGGATCTTCGCCATTCGTCGCACGCTACCGCGCCGGACCCGCCGACGTGACCCGTTCACCGGAGCGGCGCGGCGGGCGGATTGGCCCTAGGCTCGGGTGATGGAGCTGCCCAGGGGACTGGTGGTGCTGCTGGGGATGGCCGCCGCGGTCGTCACCGGAGCCGGGATCATGGCCTTGTCGTGGTTCATCGGACCGGTGTTCCTGGCCCTGATATTGGTGATCGCCGTCAGTCCGGTGCACTCCTGGTTGCGCCGCAAGGGATTGCCCACCTGGGTGGCCGCCACCGCGCTCATCCTCGGCGTCTACGCGATCCTGTTGTCGCTGGTGGTGGTCCTGGTCGTGTCGGTGGCGCAACTGGCCACCCAGCTGCCCCAGTACGCCGACCGCGCCCGCGCCCTCGCCGACACCGTCGTGGGGCGGCTCGCCGGGTTCGGCGTCGGGGTGGACGAGTTGCGGCGGGTCGCCGAGGGGCTGGACCTCGGGCGCGTCGCCGGGGTGCTGGGCACGGTGCTGAGCAGCGTGGGCGGACTGGCGTCCAACATCGTGTTCCTGTTGTCGCTGCTGGTGTTCCTGTCCGTGGACGCGGGCAGCGCGGGCGCGCGGATGGCCATCATCGCCAAGGACCGGCCGGACGTGGCCGCGGCGTTGGGGCGGTTCGCCTCGGCCACCCGCAAGTACCTCGTCGTGTCCACGGTGTTCGGGTTGATCGTGGCGGTGCTCGACGGCGTGGCGCTGGCGATCATGGGCATCCCGCTGCCGGTCCTGTGGGCGTTGCTGGCGTTCATCACCAACTACATCCCCAACGTCGGGTTCGTGCTGGGCCTGGTGCCCCCGGTGCTGCTGGCCCTGCTGGAGAGCGGCTGGGAACTGGCGTTGTGGGTGGTCGTCGTCTACAGCGTGCTGAACTTCGTGGTGCAGACCCTGATCCAGCCCCGGTTCGTCGGCGACTCGGTCGGCCTGTCCACCACGGTGACGTTCCTGACGCTGCTGTTCTGGGCGTGGCTGATCGGACCGCTGGGCGCGATCCTCGCCATCCCGCTCACCCTGCTGGCCAAGCTGCTGCTGGTGGACGTCGACCCACGCGCGCGGTGGGCCGACGCCTTCCTCACCTCGACACCGAAACCGGCGGGACCGCCGAAACCGGCGAAACCGGCGTCATAGCTCCACACCGGTCAGCACGAGCACGTGCTGCTCGGTCAGGTCGTCCATCGCCGCCCGCACGCCCTCGCGACCGGTGCCGGACTCCTTCACGCCGCCGTAGGGCATCTGGTCGGCGCGGAAGCTCGGGACGTCGCCGACGATCACCCCGCCCACCGCCAGCCGGGCGGACGCCTTGAACGCCAGCCGCACGTCGTGGGTGAACAGCCCCGCCTGCAACCCGAACCGGGACGCGTTGACCTTGTCGAACGCCTCCTCCACCGAGTCCACCGGCGCGAGGACGACGACCGGCCCGAAGACCTCCTCCTCCACCACCTTGCACCCCTCCGGCACGTCGACCAGGACGGTCGGCGCGTGCACCGCGCCCTCGCGCGTCCCGCCGGTCAGCACCCGCGCCCCGGCCTCGACGGCCTCGGCCACCCACGCCTCGACCCGTTCCGCCGCCGCCTCGTTGATCAGCGGGCCGACGTCGGTGGCCGGGTCCTGCGGCACACCCGTCCCCAACTTGCGGACGTGCGCCACAACAGCGTCGGCGACGGCGTCGTACACGTCCCGGTGCACGTAAACGCGCTGCACGGAAATGCACGACTGCCCGCCCTGGTACATGGCGAACGTCGCGATCCGCTGCGCCGCCCAGTCCAGGTCCGTCCAATCAGGACAGACGATGGCCGCCGCGTTGCCGCCCAGCTCCAGCACGACGTGCTTGCGCGGCACCGTCTCCAGGATCGAGTACCCGACCGGGCCCGACCCGGTGAACGACACGACCGGCAGCCGCGGGTCGGCGACCAGGTCGCCCGCCGCCGAGTTGGGCACCGGCAGCACCGACCACGACCCGGCGGGCAGGTCGGTCTCCGCCAGCAGCGAACCCAGCAGCAGCGCCACCAACGGCGTCGCCGGCGCGGGCTTGACGATGATCGGCGCGCCCACCGCGATCGCCGGCGCGACCTTGTGCGCCACCAGGTTCAGCGGGAAGTTGAACGGCGAGATGCCCAGCACCGGTCCGCGCGGCGCGCGCCGCACCAGCGCCAGCCGGCCGGTCGCGCCCGGGTCGGTGTCCAGGCGCTGGAGGTCGCCGGAGAACCGCCGCGCCTCCTCCGCCGCCCACCGGAACGTCGACACGGCCCGGTTGACCTCGATCCGCGACCACTTCACCGGCTTGCCGGACTCGGCGGTGATCAGCTCGGCCACCTCGTCGGCGCGCTCGGCCAGCCGCCGCGACACGTGGTCCAGCGCCGCCGCGCGGGCGTGCGCGGGCAGCACGGCGAACTCCGGCGCGACCGCGTGCGCCGCCGCCACCGCGCGTTCCACGTCCTCCGGCGTGGCCCAGGAGGTGGTGCCGGCGAGCGCCCCGTCGTGGGGCGACCGCACCTCCACCACGTCCCCGCTCGACGCGGCCCGCCCGGCTACCCAGTAGTTCATCGTGCGACTCCTTCGGTGATGGCCCGCTCCAGCACGGCGACCCCCTCGGCCAGCAGGTCGTCCGGGATGACCAGGGGTGGCAGCAGGCGCAGGACGTTGCCCGACGTCCCGCACGTCAGCACCACCACGCCCGCCGCGTGGCACGCCGCCGCGACCCGCCCCGCCACGGCGGGGGTGCGCTCGGCGAACTCCACGGCCAGCATCGCGCCCCGCCCGCGCACCTCGCCGCGCCCGCCCAGCGCGGCCCGCAGCCGGGGCGCGGCGAACTCCTCGACGCGCCGCGCGGCGGCGTTCAAGTCCTTCTCCACCATGGTGTCGATCGCGCCCAGGGCGGCGGCGCACGCGACCGGGTTGCCGCCGTACGTGCCGCCCAGCCCGCCGACGTGCACGGCGTCCACCAGGTCCGCGCGCCCGGTCACGCCGGCCAGCGGCAGGCCGCCCGCGATGCCCTTGGCGGTGGTGACCAGGTCCGGCACGACCCCCTCGTGGTCGCTCGCGAACCACGAGCCGGTGCGGCAGAAGCCGGTCTGGATCTCGTCGGCGACCAGCACCACGCCCCGGTCGCGGCACCACGCGGCCAGCGCCGGCAGGAACCCGGGCGCGGGCACGATGAACCCGCCCTCGCCCTGGATCGGCTCGATCACCACGCACGCGGTGCCGTCCGCGCCGACCTGCTTCTCGATCGCCTCGACGGCTCGTGCGGCGGCCTGCTCGCCGGTCAGCCCGTCACGCAGCGGGTAGGAGCCCGGCACCCGGTACACCTCGGGCGCGAACGGCCCGAAACCGTGCTTGTACGGCATGTTCTTGGCGGTCAACGCCATCGTCAGGTTGGTGCGCCCGTGGTAGCCGTGGTCGAACACGACGACCGCCTGGCGGCCGGTGGCGTGCCGGGCGACCTTCACCGCGTTCTCCACGGCCTCCGCGCCCGAGTTGAACAGCGCCGACCGCTTCTCGTGCGCGCCGGGCGTGAGGTCGTTGAGCCGCTCGCACACCTCCACGTACCCCTCGTACGGGGTCACCATGAAGCAGGTGTGGCTGAACCGGTCGATCTGCCGGTGCACGGCCTCGGCCACGCGCGGCGCGGGGTTGCCCACGCCGGTGACCGCGATGCCCGAGCCCAGGTCGATGAGCCGGTTGCCGTCCACGTCGACGAGCAGCCCGTCCTCGGCGTGGTCGATGAACACCGGCAGGGTCGAGCCGACGGCCGCCGACACCGCGCCCTCGCGCCGGGCGGTCAGCTCCTGCGAGCGCGGTCCGGGGATCCGGGTGCGGAGTCGGGTCATGCAAGCAGCATCCGTTGTCGGCGGGGTTGGCGCACAGTGCCCGAAATGGCCAATACCGGGCCGAGAGGTATACAAAGTGTAGATGCCGTTGACGCTGGCGCGCCTGGCCCGCGAGGTCGGGCTGACCGTGCACGTCGACACCGGGCTGGACCGGCCGGTGTCGTGGGTGCACAGCACCGAACTGGCCGACCCGACGCCGTTCCTGGAGGGCGGTGAGCTGCTGCTGACCACCGGCATCGCGCTCGGCCCGTACCCGGCGTACGCGCGGCGGCTGGCGGACGCGGGCGTGGTCGGCCTGGGGTTCGGCACCGGGCTCAGCCACGCCGTCGTGCCGGGGGAGCTGGTCGAGGCGGCGCGGTCGGCGGGGTTGGCGGTGCTGGAGGTGCCGCGGGCGGTGCCGTTCATCGCGATCACCAAGGCCGTGTCGCGGGCGGTCGCCGCCGACGAGTACGCGGCCCTGACCCGGACCAGCGAGGCGCAGCGGGCGTTGACCCGGGCGGCGCTGACCTCGCCGGCGGCGGTCGTGCGGCGGCTGGCCGGGTTGCTCGGCGGCGCGGTGGCGTTGCTCGACCCGGCGGGGGAGTTCGTGCACGTCAGCGGCGACGTGCCGGACCTGGCCGAGCTGCGGTCGGAGGCGGCGCGGCTGGGGCGCGGGCCGGCCGGGTCGGCGTGGCGGGCGGGGGAGCGGCACCTGGCGCTGCAGGTGCTGGGCCGGCACGGCCACCTCGCGGTGGCGACGGCCGGGCCGCTGGACGCGGTGGACCGGACCGCGGTGAACACGGCCGCGTCCCTGCTCACGCTCGCGTTGGCCGGGTCGGACGCGGTGGACGTGGTGCACCGGGAGCTGCGGACGGCCCGGTTCCGCCTGCTGCTGGCCGGCGAGCCGGTGGAGGGGGTGCCGGCGGGGCCGTTCCGGGTGTTCCTGGTGCCGCGCGGGGACGCGTGCTGGGCGGAGTACCGGGGCGACTTCGTGGTGCTGGGCGATCGGGTGGACGGGCCGTTCCACGCGTCGAGCCCGGTGGACGCCTCCGAGGTCGCGCGGGGGTACCGGGAGGCGTCGCGGGCGCGGGAGGAGCGGGTGGCGTTCTTCGAGGACGTGCCCGGGTCGGGCCTGCTGGCGGCGGACGCCGCGACGCACGCCGCCACGCTGTTGGCCCCGCTGGACGAGCGGCTGCGGGAGTCGTTGCGGGTGTGGCTGGCCTGCCACGGGCAGTGGGACCCGGCGGCGGCGCGGCTGGGCGTGCACCGGCACACCATCCGCAACCGGGTGCGGCGGGTGGAGGAGTTGTTGGGGCGCTCGCTGGATTCGCCGGGTCTGCGGGCGGAGTTGTGGTTCGCGTTGACCGTTTCTTGAGCGTCAACTGGCAACAAACCGTTGTTTGTGACGGGAGTGCTACGGGTACGTGGACCCGAAATGTCGAACCGGGTAGCTAGTCGCGCTGACGTGGCGGTAGTTTCCCGGGCACGGCTCTGTCGGGGCAGCGGAGGTCAGCCGGATGTGGGACGGGGACCTGACCGGTGAGGTCGTCGACGGGCGCTACGCCCTGGGCGGTCTCTACGGGTCCGGCGGGATGGCCGAGGTCTACCGGGCCTACGACACCGAGTTGGACCGCAAGGTCGCGATCAAGGTCTTCCAGGGGACCGCGACGCCCGAGGACCAGATCCGCCTCGACCGCGAGGCGCAGATGCTGTCCGAGCTGGACTGCCCCGGTGTGGTGGCGGTGTACGGGACGGGGTCCTTCCGCGGGCGGCCGTTCTACGTGATGCAGGCCGTCGAGGGCGGCACCCTGCGGCGGCGGATGCGCGAGGCGCTGGCCCCGGAGGTCGTGGCGCGCATCGGGTCGCAGGTCGCCGAGATCCTCGGGCACGTGCACCGGCACGGCGTCGTGCACCGGGACGTGAAGCCGTCGAACATCCTGCTGGCCGTGGACGAGCGGCGGGCGTACCTGGCCGACTTCGGCCTGGCCATCCAGGCGCAGGTCACCCGCGTCACCCGGTCGGGCGTGCTGGTGGGGACGGCCGGCTACCTCGCGCCCGAGCAGGTGCGCGGCGCGGAGGTCGGCCCGGCGGCGGACGTCTACGCGCTGGGCCTGGTGCTGCTGGAGTGCCTGACCGGCCGGCCGGAGTACCCGGGCGGCGACACGGAAGCGGCCCTGGCCCGCCTGCACCGCGAGCCGCGCATCCCGGCCAACCTGCCGGCCGAGTGGGTGGACGCGCTGACCGCGATGACCCACACGTTGCCGAGCAAGCGCCCCACGGCGGCGGAGTGCGCCGCGCTCCTGGCCACCGCCGAGCGCGCGAGCACGGGCCTGCGCCCGCTGGTGGGCGTGGAGGTGGCCGAACGCGTCGCGCCGGCCGACCAGCCCCCGCCGGAGCCGCCGCGCAACCGGCGGCGCGCGGTCCTGCTGGTGGGCGCCGCCGCGGCCCTGCTGGGCGTTGTGGCCATGGTCCACGCTGTCACGATCGGCTCCCGCTCGGACCCGTCCGACCTGCGCCAACAGTTGGACGCGCCGGCCCAGACCTCCGTCCCCGGCGCGCCACCGGGTGCGGTGGGGACGGAACCCTCGACGGTGACCGTGGTCGAGTCGGGCAAACCGGTGGCGGGGCCGCCCCAGGAGCCGCACACGGTCGTCGTGACCACGGTGACCACGACGGTGGTGGAGCAGCCCGGCGGCCAGCCGAAACCGACGACGGTCCACGAGGTCCCGGACCCCGTGCCCGGCGGGCCGACCGACACGACGTCCCGGATCCGGCGGACCACGTCCCCACCGACCCCGGAACCACCCAAGCCCCGCATGGGCGCGAAGGGCTGACTGCCGGCGGCGCGGGCGGGTGCGCCGGCGCGGTGTAGTCCGCTAGCGCGGGTCTCGTGCGCTGGTGCGGCGCGGTCCGGTGGTGCGGCGCGGTCCGGTGGCGCGGCGCGGGTCCCTGGCGCGGCGCGGGTGCGCCGGCGTGGTCCGCTGGCGCGGCGCGGGTGCGCCTGGCGGGTGTGCTGGCGCTGGCGGGTGTGCCGGTGCGGCGCGAGTCCGGGCGGGTCCGCTAGCGCAGGGCCGGGAGCAGGTCGGATTGCGCGAACTCCAGGAACTCCTCCTGGTGCTCGCCGCCGATCTGGACCAGGGCCAGGTCGGTGAACCCGGCCTCCTCGAAGCCGCGGACCGCCTCCACGATCGGGCCCACGTCCGGGCCGCACGGGATCTGCTCGGCCACGTCCGAAGGCCGCACAAACCGGGTCGCCCCCGCGAAGCCCGCCGGCCCCGGCAGCTCCGAGTTGACCTTCCACCCGCCGGCGAACCAGCGGAACTGGTCGTGGGCGCGCTTGACCGCCTCGTCCTCCGACGGGTCCCAGCACACCGGCACCTGGCCGATCTTGCGGGCCGTCCGGCCCTGGAAGACGTCCCAGTTCTGGCACAGCTCCGCGTTCGGCTCGGTGGCCACCATGGCGTCGGCCAGGGGCGCGAACGTTTGCACCGACTGGCTGCCGGACACCGCCACCGCGATCGGCACCCGCTTCTCCGGCAGGTCCCACAACTTCGCCGAGTCCACCCGGAAGTGTGAACCCGGGTAGTTGACGTACCCGCCGTCGAACAGCTGGGAGATTATCTCCACCGCCTCGCGCAGCAGCTCGTGCCGCACGTTCACCGGCGGCCACCCGCGGCCCACGACGTGCTCGTTCAGGTTCTCCCCGGCACCGAGCCCGAGCGTGAACCGGTCGTCGGACAGCAGCTGCACGGTCGCCGCCTTCTGCGCCACCACGGCCGGGTGATAACGCATCGTCGGGCACGTCACGTACGTCATCAGCTCGACCCGCTCGGTCACCTGCGACACCGCGCCCAGCACGCTCCACGCGTACGGCGCGTGCCCCTGCTCGTCCAGCCACGGGAAGTAGTGGTCGCTCATGACCTCGAAGTCGAAGCCGGCCCGTTCGGCGCGCGCGGCGTGCGCGACCAGCGCCTTCGGTCCGGCCTGCTCGGTCATCAGGGTGTAGCCGATCCGCACGGTCCCCTCCTAGGCCATCGGCAGGTCGGTCAGGTCCGCCCGCAACTGGTCGAGTTCGTCGTAGACGGCGGACGCGCCGTGCTCGCGCAGCTCGGCCTCGCCGAACCCGCCGGTCCGCAGGCCCACCACGGGCAGCCCCGCCCGGCGGGCCGCGTCGCAGTCCCACACGGAGTCGCCGATCACGACCGCGCGCCCGGACGAGTCCACCCGCTGGAGCGCGACCTCGATCAGGTCCGGCGCGGGCTTGGACTCCTCCACGTCGTCCGACGACGTCGAGACCACGCCCTGCGCGTCGATCAGCTTGATGTAGTGGTCGACGTGGTGGCGCTTGCCGGAACTGGCCAGCACCACGGCGAAGTCCTGCTCCAGCGCGGCGCTGACGAGCCGGTGCGCGCCCTCCAGCGGGCGCACCTCGGCCAGCATCGGCTCGAACGCGGCCTCCCACGCCTTGCGGATGCCGTCGCCGTGCTCGTCCTCGACGTGCTGCCCGGCGACGGCGGCGACCAGCTTGTCGCCGCCCATGCCGATGGCGCGGTGCAGCTTCCACGTGGGCACGGTGATGTCGAACCGGCGGAACGCGCGGAACCAGGCGACGGCGTGGTGGTAGTTGGTGTCCACGAGGGTGCCGTCCACGTCCAGGACCAGCGTGTTGCTCATACCGCGGTGGTTAGCCCGGCCGGGGCGCCGGCAAACCGCCGCGCCGGCCGCGCCCACCGATCAGGTCGGCGTCCGCGTGGCTAGCCCAGGAACTCCTCCACCAGGCGGATCCACTCGGTCGGGGCTTCCAGGGACGGCGCGTGGCCGCTGTCCAGTTCGGCCCACCGCGCGCCCGGGATCGCGTCGGCCAGGGCGCGGGTGGAGGACGGGGTGATCAGGCGGTCGTGCTTGGTGCCGATGACCAGGGTCGGGACGGCGACCCTCGGCGCGTCGTCGCTCAGGTCCACCCGCCGCACCAGGTCGATCTGCTGGTCGGTGCCCGGCGGGACGGTCAGCGACATCAGCTCCAGGAAGCCCTCGCGTTGCGCCGCGGGCATGGCGCGCTCGAACGGTTCGCCCAGCACCACCGACATCTGGAAGCGCGCCAGCTCCATCGGGTCGCCCGCCGCCAACAGCCGCCGCCACGTGTCGATGCGCGCCCGCGTCTCGTCGTCCACCCGGACGAACCCCGACGTCAGCACCAGCCCGGTCACGCGTTCGGGGTGCCGAACCGCGGCGCGCACCGCGACCGCGCAGCCCAGCGAGTACCCGAGCACGGCGAACGTCGGCGTGTCGCCCGCCGCCGCCACCACCCGGTCGGCCAGGTCGTCCAACGACAGGGGACCGGTCGCGCGCGGCGTGCTGCCGGAACCGGGGTAGTCCACCGAGAACACCCGGCGGGTGCGGGACAGGACGGGGATCAGCGGGCTGAAGTTCGCGCGCACGGAGCCGCCGGCGCCGTGGGCGAGCACGAGAGCTGAGGTCACCCCCGCGATTCTGCCGGGACGCGGCGGTGCAGCGCCGCGAGTTCGGTGCGCAGCGCCTGCGGCAACCAGCGCCGCTCGGCCAGCCACGGCTGGTTCGTGTGCAGGCAAACGTGCACGCCGGACCGGTAGGACGACAGCGCGACCCCCACCGCGTGCCCGGCCGCGACCGGCGCCACCGGGTACACCTCGCGCAGCTCCGCACCATCCAGGCGCAAGGCGACCGCCGGCAGCGGCACGCTGGTCACCAGCGCGTCGAACAGCAGCGGCGCGCACCGGCCCGCCAGCGGCCCGGTGATCCGGTGCACCACCGGCGGGATCCGGTCGGCCAGCAACGGCAACGCGCCGGCGCCCCGCCCGGACCCGGCCGCCTTGTGCCGCGCCATCTCCTCGCGCACGAGCCGCAGCCGCGCCACCGGGTCGCCCTCGCCGACGGGCAGCGAGCACAGGTACCCCGAGATCCGGTTGCCCTCCCCACCCGCGCCGCGGCGGGCCACCGGCACCAGCGCCCGCAGCGTGCTGCCCTCCTCCGCGCACCCGTGCGCCAGCAGCCACTGCCGCAACGCCCCGGTCACCAACGCCAGCGCCACGTCGTTGACCGTCCCGCCGTGGGCCCGCCGGACCCGGTGCACCTCGTCCACCCCGAGCCGGGCCATCACCACCTGCCGCCGCCGCGCCGACAGCGACACCACGGGCGACCGCCGCGCCGGCGGCCGGGCGCTGCGCACCACGTCGGACGCGATGGACGCCGCCCGGGCGACTTCCTTGACCGACTCGACGACCCCGCCGCGCCGCGCCGCCCCCACGGGCACGTCGAGCGCCGCCATGCCGTCCATCAGCCGCAGCCCCAGCCCCACGGCCTTCATCCCGTCGCACAGGGCGTGGTGCATCTTGACCACCACCGCGAACCGCCCGCCGCCGATCCCCGTGAGCACGTGCACCTCCCACGGCGGCCGGTCGAGGTCCAGGGGCCGGGCCATCACCCGGGAGACGACGTCCGCGAAGTCGCCGCCGCGCAGGTGGTGCCCGACCACGTGGTCCTCGACGGCGAACGCGGGGTCGTCCACCCAGGTGGCCCCGCCCGGCGGCACCCAGGAGAACCGGACCCGCCGCCGCAGCGCCGCCACCTCCCGCGCCCGTTCGCACAGCAGGCCGACGATCCGGGCGGGGTGCACGGGCGTGCGCGGCACGAAGGTGGCCACCGCGCCGAGGTGCATGGGGTTGGCGGCGTCCTCCATGCACAGGAACGCCACGTCCAAGGAGCTCAACCGGGTCATGGCCGCCCAGGCAACCAGCCCGGGATGACGCCCGCGTGACCCCCGGTGAAGGGCCGGGGTCAGCCCATGTAAACGCGGATGGTGGTGCCGTCGGACCGCGAGTGCAGCCGCACCAGGTCGCACAGCAGGTTCACCAGCATCACCCCGAACCCGCCGCGCGAGCGCGGCCCCGGGTTCCCGCGCCCGACCATCGGGTTGGCGATCCGGCCCTGGTCGCGCACCTCGCACACCACCGCGGGGCCCTCGCGCCACAGCAGCAGCGTCCCCCGGCCGCCCGCGTGCACCACGCTGTTGGTGGCCAGCTCGTTCACCGCCAGCACCAGGTCCTCGACCTGGTCGGGGGTCAACGCGGCCTCGACCGCGTACGCCGCGACCAGTTGCCGCGCCTCCGCCAGCGTGTCCAGGTCGAACCGGCGGACCACCGCGTCCGGCGGGGGCGGCGGCAGCGGCAGGTTGAAGTCCTCGGCGGTCAGGAACGGTTCGCGGTAGCCGTGGCTGGGGCGGCGGCGCGTGCCCTCCAGGACCACGGGGTGGGTGGTCTCGGCGTCCCCCAGCACGTCCGGGGCCAGCGCGCTCGCGTCGTACGGGCACAGGATCCACGCCGGGCGGTCCTCGAAAGCCGTGTTGATCAGCGCTTCGTGCTGCACGCAGGCCGGGTACTCCAGCTCGGTCCGGCCGGCCCACACCGGTTCGCCGACGATGCGGACCGGGTCGCCGCGGGCGGTGTCGGCGAAGGCGGACAGCACGCCGGGGATGATGCGGCCCGGGTTGCGGCCGGCGGTGCGCATGTCCAGGAACTCGACCTGGTCGGCGGCGTCGGACAGGGCGGCGCGCAGCAGGTCGATGCCGCGTTGCGGCACGGCGACCAGGACCGGCTCGCCGGCGGCCAGGCCGGCGCGCACGAACGGCACCGTGCCTTCGAGGAACTGCTCCGCGTCGCGGTAGAGCAGCGCCTCGTGCACGAAATCGACCACTGGGTGAACCTCCGAACGGCTGCGGTGGGAGGTCTGCCCGTTCAGTATCGCTCTCAAACCCCGCCGCGAGGACCCCGCACGAGGCAGATCCGCGCGGCCGGGTCCAGGCCGCGGGCCGCCTCGGCCGCCACGATCGCCGCCAGGCCCGGTGACGGGTCGCCGACCTCCCGGAACCCGAGGCGCGCGTAGTAGGGGGCGTTCCACGGGACGTCGCGGAACGTGGTGAGGGTCAGGCCGGCCAGGCCGCGGGCGGTGGCCCAGGCCTCGACGTGGTCGAGCAGCGCCGCGCCGACGCCGCGCCGGGCGTGGTCGGGGTGGACGCTGACCTGTTCGACGTGCGCGTGCCCGTCGACCTCGACCGCGGCGACCCAGGCGACCGGGTCGGGGTCGGCGGCCACCCACACGTGGGCGTGCTGCAGGGCCGCCAGGGGCATCGGGTCGTCGTCGGCGATCTCGGGCATCCCGATGGCGCGGAACGGCTCCCCGGAGGCCACCTCGATGGCCTGCAGCAGCGGGAACTCGTCGGGACGGGCGGGGCGCAGGTGCACGCCGCCATGATCAGCCGGCGGTGAAGGTGGCCTCAACTTCTTTCGCGAGGGCGTCGAGGAGGCGGTCGGCGAACTCCTCGTCGTCGGGTTCGACCTCCAGCTCCGCGACGCTGTGGCCCACGCCCAGCGGGCTCACGGCCAGGCTGCCGCGGCGGGTCGGGTCGGCCAGCGACTCCCAGGTCAGGCGGAGGTGGTCGAAGTCGGCGGCCAGGCGCACCTGGGTGAGCCTGCCGTCGTCGCGCAGGATGAGGATGTCCTCGGCCAGCCCGACGACGTCCAGTGGCGGCGGCAACCAGTCGGCGAGCCGCTGGGGTTCCACGGCCGCCGCGAACACCAGGTCGGGCAAGGCCGGGATGTCGCGTCTGTGCGTGGTCACCCGGGCGGGTTACCCGGTGAGCGGCGCTCGTATGCCGGGTGGGGCGCGGTGCGCTGCTCGGGCACCGCCCGCCCGGCCGCCGCCGACGCCACGTCCGGGAAGTGCGGGAACAGCCGGTCGAGGTCGGTCTTGCCGAACACCCGCCGCACGTGCGGCGGCACCGCGGCCAGCCGCAGCCACCCGCCCGCCCGCTGGGCCCGCGCCCGGGTCCGCACCAGCGCGCTCATCGCCTGCGCGCCGCAGAACGCGACCCCGGACATGTCCAGCACGATCCGGTCCCGGCCCTCGGTCACCAGCCGGTCCAGCTTGTCCAGGACGCGGCGGGCGCCCGCCAGGTCCAACTCCCCGGTCGCCACGACCACCGCGCACCCCGTCCGGTGGGCCTCGACCGACAACGCCAGCATCCCCCGCCAGTCCTTTCAGGCCACCCGACACTTCTCGCCGGAGCCCGCGGCGTCCAGGAGGGTGAGCAGCAGCCCCTCCCGACTCGACCACGGGCAGATCACCACCTCGTCGTGTCCGGTCGCCCGCATGAGCGTCTCGGCCACCACCGCGCCCGCGTGCGCCTGCCCGGCGCGGTGCCGCGAGATCCCCGGGAGGGCGGCGCGCTTCGCGGGCGGCATCGACTCCAGGCGCGGGATCCAGCGGCGCAGGTCGGTCACGTTCAGCGAGCGCGGGACGGCCACGCCGTCGCGCTGCGGTCGGGCCCCGGCGAGGCGCGCGAGCTGCTCGAACACCTTCGAGCAGCCGACCGCCCGGTGCCCGCGGACGTCCCCGAGCAGGTCGGCGACCCGCCGGCGCACCTTCTTCATCGGCACCGGCCGCCTGCTCACCGTCCGCGCCCCGTAGGGCAGCGACCCGACCACCGCCGGCTCCGCCGCGTCACCGGCCGCCAGCTCCACCGTGCCGCCGCCGATGTCGAGCACGAGCAGGGGGCCCGCGCCGAACCAGCGCCGGGCCGCCAGGTAGGACAGCCGCGCCTCCTCGGCGCCGGACAGCACGTGCAGGGCCACGCCGGTCCCGGCCGCGATCTCGGCGAACACCTCGGCGGCGTTGGGCGCGTCCCGCAGGACGGACGTGGCGTAGGGCAGGACGTGCTTGACCCCGGCCCGCTCGGCGACCGCGAGCGACTCCCGCACGGCCGCCACGACCTGCTCCACCCCCTTGCGGCGCACCCGGGCGGTGTCGTCCAGGGCCTGGTCGAGGCGCAGCCGGACCTTGTGGTTGAGCACGGGTCGGAGCCCGTGGTCGGCGACCACGAGCAGGTGAGCGCTGAAGCAGCCGACGTCCAGGACGCCGATCTGTCTCCCGCCTTCGGACATTGCGCTACCGCCAACCACGACTCGATGAGGTACCGGGGGATGCCCACCGCGACATCGGGTGAAACCCCGGTTAGTTTGCGTAGCCCTACGTAGTACTACCCGGATTGTTCACGCTCGCGCGTCGCCCGAAGGTGGGTTCCACGTGGCCGCCGGTCTTCACAACCCCTGCTGGGCGGCCGAGTGGAACGGAGAACCCCCGATGCGACAAGATCGCTCGACCCGGCGACGGGTCGTCACCGCCTGCCTGGCGGCGTCGGCGTTGACGCTGTACGGCTACGGCTACGGGTACGCCGCCGCGCCGGAGGGCACGATCCGCGGCGCGAACGAGCCGGGCACGGTGAAGGACGCCTACATCGTGGTCCTGAAGGACAGCGCGGTCGACGCGCGGCGGACCCCCGACAAGGCGAGCGAACTGGCCCACAGGTACGGCGGCGCGCTCAAGCTCACCTACACCGCCGCCCTGCGGGGCTTCTCGGTCACGCTGTCCGAGGCGCAGGCCCGCCGGCTGGCCGCCGACCCGGCGGTGGACTACGTCGAGCAGGACGGCGTCGCGCAGGCCACCGGCACCCAGGACAACCCGACCTGGGGCCTGGACCGGGTGGACCAGAAGAACCTGCCGTTGGACAAGAAGTACAACTACGCCGGCACCGCGTCCAACGTCACCGCGTACGTCGTGGACACCGGCATCCACAAGGCGCACAGCGACTTCGGGGGCCGCGCGGTCGACGGCTACGACTTCATCGACAACGACTCGGTCGCGCAGGACTGCAACGGCCACGGCACGCACGTCGCCGGCACCATCGGCAGCACCACCTACGGGGTCGCGAAGGGCGTCAAGCTGGTCGGCGTCCGGGTGCTGAACTGCCAGGGCTCGGGCCAGTGGTCGCAGGTCATCGGCGGCATCGACTGGGTGGCCAAGAACGCCGTCAAGCCCGCCGTGGCCAACATGAGCCTGGGCGGGTCGGCCGACTCGTCCGTGGACGACGCGGTGCGGCGCGCCGTCGCCTCCGGGGTCACCTTCGCCGTGGCCTCGGGCAACGACAACAAGGACGCGTGCTCGACGTCCCCCGCGCGGACGGCCGAGGCCATCACCGTCAACGCCACGGACAGCTCCGACACCCGCTCGACGTTCTCCAACTACGGGTCGTGCACGGACATCTTCGCGCCGGGCACCAGCATCACCTCCACCTGGCACAACGGCGGCACGAACTCCATCAGCGGCACGTCGATGGCGACCCCGCACGTGGCGGGCGCGGCGGCGCTGTACCTGTCGGGCAACACCGCCGCCACGCCCGCCCAGGTGGCGAAGGCCCTGACCGACAACGCCACCGCGGGCGTGGTGAAGAACGCCGGCACGGGTTCGCCGAACAAGCTGCTCTACACGGGGTTCATCGGCGGCCCGCCGGCCACCTGCGCCGGCGGTTCGAACACCGACGACGTGGCGATCCCGGATGCTGGCGCGGCGGTGACCTCGTCGATCGCGGTGTCGAACTGTGACGGTGTGGGCACGGCGTCCACGCAGGTGAAGGTGGATATCAACCACACCTATTCCGGTGACCTGGCCATCGATCTGGTGGGTCCGTCGGGTGCGGTGATCGTGTTGCGCAAGGCCGGTGGCGTGGGTTCCTCCGCGGGGGTCCACGAGACGTTCTCGGTGAACACGTCGTCGGAGAACAAGAACGGCACGTGGAAGCTGCGCGTGACCGACGTCTACTCGTACGACACCGGCGCCATCGACGGCTGGTCCCTCTCCTTCTGATTTCCCTGCGATCGTTGGAGGCACAGCGAGATGAAGGCACGACTGACGGCCGCGTCGGCGATCGCCGCCCTGGCCGCCCTGGGCCTGGCGCCGCCGGCGTCCGCCCAGGCCGCAGCCGACTACGTCCCGGCCAAGCGCCCGTTCGCGGGCAGCTTCCTGGTGTCGCTCAAGGACGTCCCGCGCACCCAGGCGCAGATCCAGACCGAGTCCGAGGCGCTGGTCGGCCGGTACGGCGGGCGGCTGAAGTCGGTGTTCACCGTGGCGATGCGCGGCTTCCTGGTGCGTGACCTGTCCGACCGGCAGGCGCGGCGGCTGGCCGCCGACCCGGCGGTGGCCAGGGTGTACCAGGACGGCACGGCCCGGGTCGCCGACACCCAGAACAACGCGACCTACGGCATCGACCGGGTGGACCAGCGCAACCTGCCGCTGGACACCAAGTACACCTACAACACCACGGCGTCCAACGTGACCACGTACGTCCTGGACACCGGCATCCGCAAGTCGCACGCGGAGTTCGAGGGCCGGGCGGCCGACGGCTACGACTTCGTCGACGAGGACCCGGAGGCCCAGGACTGCAACGGCCACGGCACCCACGTGTCCGGCACGATCGGCGGCAAGACCTGGGGCGTGGCCAAGAAGACCAAGCTGGTCGCGGTGCGCATCCTGGGGTGCGGCGGCAGCGCGCCGGACTCCGACGGCGTCGAGGGCATCGAGTGGATCGCGAAGAACGCGGTCAAGCCCGCGGTGGTCAACGGCAGCTTCACCTTCGACACCCCCGGCATCGGCGACGAGGCGATCTCGCGCCTGACCGCCGCGGGCGTCCCGTTCGTGGTGGCGGCGGGCAACAGCTCGGCCGACGCCTGCGGCACCGGTCCCGCGCGCAACACCAACGTGATCGCGGTCGGCGCCACGGACAACCAGGACAACCGGGCGTCGTTCTCGAACTACGGCTCGTGCGTGGACATCTTCGCGCCCGGCAACAACATCACGTCGGCGAGCCACTCCAGCGACACCGGCAGCACCAACATGAGCGGCACGTCCATGGCGTCGCCGCACGTGGCCGGCGGTGCGGCGCTGTACCTGGCGGGCAACCCGTCGGCGACGCCCGCGCAGGTGCTGAAGGCGTTGGTGGACAACGCGACCAGCGGTGTGGTGAAGAACCCGGGGACGGGGTCGCCGAACAAGCTGCTCTACACGACGGCGTTCGGCGGCGGCACCCCGCCCGCCTGCGCCGGCGGTTCGAACAGCGACGACGTGGCGATTCCGGATGCTGGTGCGGCGGTGACGTCGTCGGTCGCGGTGTCGAACTGTGACGGTGTGGGCACGGTGTCCACGCAGGTGAAGGTGGATATCAACCACACCTATTCCGGTGACTTGGCCATCGATCTGGTGGGTCCGTCGGGTGCGGTGATCGTGTTGCGCAAGGCCGGTGGCGTGGGTTCCTCCGCGGGGGTCCACGAGACCTTCACGGTGAACACGTCGTCGGAGAACAAGAACGGCACGTGGAAGCTGCGCGTGACCGACGTGTACTCCTACGACACCGGCACCATCGACGGCTGGAGCATCACCTTCTAGACCAACTGTCCGGTGCAGGTGGAGAGAGGGCGGGCGGTGGCTCACAAGGCCACCGCCCGCCTTCCACTCGGTGGTCAGGTGATGAACTCGTAGACCACCGCTTCCGAGCGCAGCCCGCCCGCGTCCACCGACCGCACGAACAGCCGCGCGAACCCGCCCGGCGGGTGCACCAGCACCTCCACCCGACCGCCCGGGGTGCCGGCGCGGACCGTGCCCGGGTGGTCGAAGGGGTCGGCGCACACCAGGTCGCCATACGCCTGCACCTCGCACCGCCGGCCCGTCGTCTCCTCCTGGAACCCGTACTCGAAGCCCGCCACGTCCGGGTCGCCGCCGCCGTCGAGGACGAAGGTGCCCGGTTGGTCGGCGGGCGCGGGGCCGCTGGAGGCCGGTGGGTAGTTCGGCGAGGTCACGGTCGGGTGGGGCGGCGCGAGCGTGTCCACGGTGAAGTGGCACTCCGGGGTCCACGGCATGCCCGTCAGCCGCGCCTGCCAGGCGTAGGAACGGCCGTGGCCGAACGTGCCGGGCATCGACGTCCACGCCGTGCCGGCCGGGTTCACGGCCACGCCGGGCCGTTCCACGCGCTCGCCCGGGGCCTCCCGCGGCCACAGCGCGAAGTCCACGGTCTGCTCGGGTCCGGGTTCGACCACGCGGACCGCCAGGCGGTCCGGGTGGGAGTGCAGCGTGGCGGCGCAGGGCAGGCCGCCGTTGCGGGGGTCCACGATGGACGGGCTCGCGGCGGCCGTCGTCGCCAGGACCAGGGCGACGACGGCCGGTGCTGCGATGAGTCTTCGCATTCGAACTTCTCCTGTGCGGCGGCGCCGGGTGCGCACAGGTTCGCACGCTTGATCGTTTCCCCGATCGGGCGATCAGCGCCGGTACTCCTCCCAGGTTTCCTTCGGCGTGACCGCGGGGCCGTCGTCGGGACCCCGGTTGGCCAGGCCGTTGTAGCCCAGGTAGTAGTCGCCGGCCTGGTGCTGGGCGGCCGGGGACAGGTCCGGGTCGGCCAGCGCGATGGCGTGGATGTGGTAGGCGAAGCCCTGGTCGGGGGTGCGGATCCAGGCCGCGAACCCGACCTGGCGCAGGACGCGGGCCACGGTCGTGCGGGTGGTGGCGGTCATGCCGGACACCGAGATGTCCAGCGCGCCGCCGCCGTCGTGGGTGCCGGCCGAGCCCGGGTTGCTCGTGCTGTACGAGCCCTGGGTGATGCCGAGCGAGCGGCCCAGCAGGCGTTCGGCCTCGACCAGCATGGCCTTGGTGCGGGTGTTCATCGTGGCGCTGTGGTAGGTCGTGCGGCTGCCCGCCGAGACCAGCCGGGTGACGGTGTAGCGGCCCTCGCCGAGCTTCTGGATGGACGTGGGGCCGGGGAAGCCGGACGCGTCGAGGCCCGTGTAGCCCAGCGAGCGCTGGTAGGCGGCATAGGCGTCGATGGTGCGGGTGCCGAAGTGGCCGTCCACGTAGGTCGAGGGCAGCAGGCCCTTCGCGCTGAGCGCCCGTTCGACCTGGAGCACGCTCTCGCCGCTGCCGGGCGTGATCGCGGAGTCGGCCCGCCGGGGGTCGATCTGCGCCGCCTTGAGCACGGCCTCCATGTCCACCACGGGCAGCGCCGCCCCCGCGGGCACGGGCGCGACGAGCACTCCCGCGAGCACGCCGAGAACCACCGCGATCTTCTTGATCACGCTCACCTCCACCGGTTGTCGCCGAGCGGCCAACTGGTGCCCCAGTCAAACGCGACGCAGCGGCTCTTGGCAATGGTTGACTTCAGGTGAACGAAGTTCGTTGGGATTTCACGTGCGGTGCGGGCCTGCTCCATTCCGGTCACGCGGCGGGCAGGGCGTTGCTACGGTTGGGCCCGATGGAGCAACACCTGCGGTGACAGGGGGACTACCGGTGCCGGATCGCAGGGCACGCCTGGACGAGGCCATCCGCTCGTTCCAGGAGCAGGCGGGCAAGGTCGCCCAGATCAAGGACAAGCTGGCGGAGCTGCGCGGGCAGGCACGCAACGGCGACGGGTCGGTCGTGGTGACCGTCGCGCCGTCGGGCGCGGTGCTCGGGCTCCAGCTCTCCCCGAACGCCATGCGGATGAGCCACACCCAGCTCCAGCAGGAGATCCTGGGCACCATCCGGCAGGCCACGCAGAACGCCGCGCAGGCGTTGCAGGACACCGTCGGGCCGGTGCTGGGCGACAAGGCCGCCCAGTTCCAGGAGGCGTTCAGCGCGCACTCGCCGATCCAGCCGCTGGGCCCGGAGCCGGTGACCGGCGCGCCGCCCCAGCAGATGCCGGCCCAGCAGACGCCGCCCCACCCGATGCCGGGCCGGCAGACGCCGGGCCGGCACACGCCGCCGCCGCAGGTGCCGCCCGGCCGGCCGCCGCAGCCCGCCGGGCCGCCGCAGCCGGGGTGGCAGCAGAACCGGCCGCCCGCGCCGCGGAACCGACCGGCCGCCCCGGAAGTCGGAGACGACGACGAGGGCTTCGGATCGATCTTGAGGTAACGGGGGGACAGTGACCGGCTACGACGTCGACAGCGGCGCGCTGCTCGCGCACAGCAAGGGCTCGCGGGAGGCCGCGGGCAACTTCGGCCAGTTGGCCGGCTTGCTGGAGCAGGCGCGCGTGTCCGACGACTGCTTCGGCCCGCTGGGCGAGCTGATGGCGTTCAAGTACTTCGACAGCCTCCAGGAATGCCAGGACATGGCCGACAAGGCCAAGACGTTCATGGAGGGCGTCGCCGAGCGCGCCGAGCAGACCGCGCAGACCTACCTGGAGGTCGAGGACCTCATCCGGTCCGCGTTCAGCGACCTGGACAAGGGCATGAGCGGCCCCGGCGGGCTCGGCGACCTCAACAGCGCGGGCGCGAGCAAGAGCAAGGGCTTCCTGGAGCAGCACGGCGGCTACGGCAGCTCGTGGGTCAGCACCTCCGGCGACATCGCCCGCGCCAGCAGCCCGCCGGACGTCGCGATCGCCGCGGTCAACGCCCGCATGGAACAGCTCCAGCTCGTCATGAGCCCCGGCCAGTCGTTCATCGACAACGGCCTGGGCTTCCTGATCGGCCTGGTGATCAGCCCGATCGTGGAGTTCGTGCTGGAGCCGGCGATCGGCGACCCGGAGCAGATGCGCAGCACCGCGCAGGGCTGGGCGAAGGTCGCCGAGTGGCTCGACCAGGCCGGTGAGCACGAGAACAACCGCGCCCAGTCCACCGCCGAGGCGTGGAAGGGCCAGGCCGGCGACAAGTTCCGGCAGCAGATGGGCGAGTTCGCCGAGGGCGCGAAGGCGTTCGCCAACGAGATCCGCAACGTCCAGCAGATCCTGGAGATCGCGGCGGACCTGTTCGACGCGTTCGTGGAGATCTGCATCGACATCCTCCAGGAACTCGTGATGGGCCTCATCATCGAGTGGCTGGCGGCGATCGCGGCGTCCTGGATCACCGCGGGCGGCTCGCTGGGCGCGGCGGGCGCGCTGACCACCGCGCAGGTGTCGATCGCGGGCGGCCGGCTCGGCATGAAGGTCAGCCAGTTGCTGAGCAAGCTGATGCCGCTGATCAAGCGCCTGGAGGACATGCTCCAGAAGCTGCGCAAGGGCCCGCTGAAGAAGCTGGTGGAGCAGGCCGAGGGGCTGCGCGACGGCAACATGGCGCAGAAGTGGCTGGCCCGCCAGATCGACGCGAACCCGCTGGCCAAGATCGTCACCAAGGCCGACGCGTCGCCGCGCGTGGTCAACGGTGTCGAGGAGGCCGCGACCATGGCGTCCAAGACCGGCAACCGGTTCGCGGCCCGCTACGGCGTGGACGGCGACGGCGCGAACGCGCTGACCACCAACCTCACCGAGGCCGGTCTGCGGATGGCGGGCATGTCCGGCACCACGCACGTGCCCACCGCGATCACCAACGGCATCATGGAGAACGCGCCCGGCCTGGCGATGGAGCAGGGCATCAAGTACGGCTACAACAAGGGGCAGGACCCGTCGTCGGATGAGGAGCGGCAGGACGCCATGAACCGCGGGTTCGAGTACGAGTGAGCGGTTTCAACTCCGCGCCCGGGGCCGGGCTGGTGTCCCGGCTCCGGGTGTGCCGTCCCGGTGAGCAACTGCTGTGGGCGACCGCCCGCAGCGCCTTCTACCTCGACGTGGAGGGCCTGGACGAGGTCGGCGACCCGCGCGGGAGCCTGCTCGGGCGGGGTGCGCGCGCCGTCGGGCGCGGGGTCGGCGGGTTCGCGGTGGAGTTCGTCGGCTCGATGGTGTTCGGGCCGAGCGAGGGCGACAGCGGGAACAACAACAAGCCGGTCGCGGACCACGTGGTCTTCGGGCCGGGCCCGGGGTGCCTCGCGCACCAGGCGGTGCCCGCCATCGGCACGCCGGGGCAGCGGCACGGCTCGGTGTGGACGCTGACCGCGCAGCGGCTCGTCGTGTCCCGGGTGGTGGCGCCGAAGACCGCGCCCGAACCGGAGAAGTCGTTGCTGGGCAAGACGATGAGCTTCGGCAAGAGCGTGGTGGACTTCGGCGTGGACGTCGCCAAGATCGTCGCGGGCAGCTACCACGACTACGGGCCGAACACGTCCGGTGAGCCGGTGGTGGTGCCCGAGATGGCCGTGGTGCACGAGTTCCCGCGCGGGCAGATCGGCGGTGTGGGGCCGTCCGAGCGCAAGGGCAAGCCGTGCCTGCGGGTGTCGTTCGTGGACGGTTCCGGGGTGGACTTCGTGTTCGCGCAGCCGGAGTTCGTGCAGCGCGCGGTCGAGTTGACGGGTGGGGCGCGATGACGTTCGACGGCCACGACGAGATCGTGGAGCGCGAGCTGGGCCGGTTCTGGCTCGACCCCGGCGAGCGGCTGTTGCTGGGGCTGCCGCCGATCGAAGCGCACGTGGCGGCGCGGATCGGCGGGGACGTGGTGGTGCCGTTCCGGGCGGTCGGCACGGTGCCGTTGCTGGAGCTGGGCAAGGAGCACTGGCCGCTGCCCACCGAGCACGTCACCGCGAACCCCGACGTCGACTGGGTGGACGACCTGAGCGTGGGCTACTTCGTGCTGGCGCGGCAGTCCTCCGACGCGGCCGTCCGGCTCGCCGACCACTTCGCGCACTCGCGCGGGCTGGCGCGGCTGGCGGTCAGCGACCGGCGGGTGGCCGTGGTCTACCCGACGAAACTGCTGTTGAGGGACCCGCAGACGGTATTCACCACCCACGCCGAGATCCCCGCGTCCCAGGTCGCCCGCTTGGACTCGGTGTTCGTGGGCAACAGCCTCGGCGTCCCGCCGGTCGTTCGGTTGTCCTTTGTGGATGGTTCGGTGCTGCACCTGCGGGACGCTTTCGCCGGAGGCAAGGTCCGGCGGGCGTTGGAGCGCGCCGTGTCCAACGGCGCGCCTCCGACGCGCGGCTAAGCCGCCGAACCCCTACCGGACCCAGCCCAGGCGCAGGAACACCGACTCGCCCGGCGCGTCGTCCAGGCCGTCGTTGTCCACCACGCCCACCAGGCGGCGCAGCGGGCCGAAACCGACCACGGCCAAGCCCTCCGGCTTGTCGTGGGCGGTGCCGCCGCCGGCGGTCAGGGCGGGCCGCAGGTCACGGACCAACGCCTTGCGCAGCAACGGCTTCGGCTGGCCGAACGGCACCGGCGCGACCGTCGACACGTCCACCCGGTAGACCTTCTTCGTCACCGCCGCGTCGCCGCGCTGGTTGTCCCGCTCCAGCACCAGCAGCGTCCGGTCGTCCAGCGCGGTCAGCTCCGACAGGCCCACCCACCCGGTGGTCGCCGCGTCCAGCGGGTAGGCGACGAACGCCCACTCGCCGGTCGCCGGCGTGAACCGGGCCAGCGCGACCTGGCCGGGCGCGTCGGTCTTCCACTCGCGCTGCACGGCCACCCACACGTGGCCGCCGGCGAGCGCCACCCCCTCGAACCCGTTGCCCGACGCGGTCGCCGCGACCTCTGCGGGCAGCGGCGCCTCCCGCAGCACGGCGCCCGCCGCGTCCACCTCGACCAGCAGGTTGGGCACCTTCTTGCCGTTGCCCTCGGCCGCCAGCCAGTACCCGCCGCCCGGCTTGGCCGCGATGCCCTCGCCGTCGTAGGAGACCGGCGCGCCGTCCTTCCGGACGGTCAGCTCGGCCGCCACGCGGGCGGGCGCGGCGACGGTGTCGATGGTCAGCACGCGGGTCGGCCGGTACGCCGAGTCGGTCACGGCCACCACGTGCCGGTGGTCGCCCGGCACGCCGGAAAGCCCCGACAGGGCGCCGAAACCGATGCCGTCGGACACGATCGACGGCGAACCCGCGTTGCGCGCCAGCGAGACGGCGAGCGGCTTGCGGGTCAGCCGGTAGGACGTCAGCGACGACCGGACGCCGTCGTCGGCCGCGTCCTCCTCGGCGGACACCACGAGCGTGCCGGTGGCCGGGATCGGCAGCACGCCCTCCGGGCCCACCCCGGTCGGCAGGGCCTGCACGAACCGGGGCCGGCGCGGGTCGTCCACGTCGTAGACGGCGACCAGGTTCGCCCGCTCCAGGCCGACGAACGCGTACCGGTGCCGCCCGAAGGTCGCGACGGCCAGGCCCTCCGGCTCGACGCCCTTGTTGTCCGACCGCCCGTCCGGGTACTGGCCCTGCTCGATGGCGACCTGCTCCAACTCGTTGCCCGACGAGAACACCACCTGCCCGTCCTCGGCGTCGAACACCGTCCACGTCCGCGAGCCGCCCCGGTAGTCGCCCTCGTCGGCGGTGGCCAGGGTGCGGTCGTCCAGCCACGCCACGGCGTCGGGCTCGCGCGCGGCGGTGACGGTGGCGGTGGGGTCGATCCGGCCGTCGTCGGCGACGTCCACGCCGGTCACGGTCGCGGCGCCGGCGGGGAAGTGCCGGACGACGGTGCCGGTCCGCAGGTCCACGACGGCGATGTGGTTGTTCTCCTGCAAGGTGACCGCGGCCTGGCCACGGCCGTTCACGCTGACGTACTCGGGCTCGGGGTCCTCCGGCGCGACCTGCGCCAGGCCGGTCAGCCCGACCCGGCGCACGCTCCACGCCGCGGGCGCGCCGACCAGGTCCACCACGGCCAGGAACCCGGCCGGGGCCTGCGGCAACGCGCCACCGTTCACGTCCTCGTCCCGCTCGTTCTCGATCGCGACGGCCGCGTACCGGCCGTCCTTCGAGATGTCGATCGAGTCCGGCTGACCGCCCAGGTCGTGCGTGGCCACGACGACCCGCGTGTCCACGTCCACGACGAGCAACCGGCCCGCGGCGGCCCCGGTCCGCACGGCCACCAGCGCGAGCCGGCCCACGACGTCCACCGAGGTCGGTTCGCCGGGCACGGCGAGCACGCCGCGTGGCGTCAGCGCGCCGTCCCGCTCGACCCCGGCGAACCCGATGCGCTCGGCGGGGGAGTCGGTGTAGACGACGATCCGGCCGTCGGCGGTGGCGGCGGCGATCTCGGCGGCGGTGTGCTGCTCCGCCCCGCTGTTGCGGAACACCGGCAGCGTCGCCACCCGCTCGAACCGCTCCGGTGTCGTCGCCGCGGCGGGCGACACCGAGGACACCAGGCAGGCCACCACCCCCGCCAGCACAACCGCACGACGCGCCACCCGGACCTCCAACCCTTCGACGGTCCGCGCTTTGTAGCCCGCGCGGGCGACACGCGGGTGAACGCCCGGTGGCCGGCGGCTCAGCGGACGGCGTCCACCACCCGCCGCAGGGCCTCCTCGGGCGGGGTGACCGCGGAGTCGATGACCAGGTGCGGCTCGTCCCAGGGCTCCCACAGCGACTTCATCCGCAGCACGTGCGCCCACGACACCGTCGAGTGCCACCCCGGGATGCCCCGCGACCGCCCCTCCACCCGCGCCCGCTGCACGTCCTCGGCCGAGCACACGCACTCGACGCCCACGAACGCCCCGCCCAGCTCCTCGGTGACCTCCCGCCACCGCCGCCGCGTCTCCCTCCGGTGCCCGGTGGCGTCCACGACCGCGTCCAGCCCGAGCTGGAGCTGCCGCGCCACGGACGCCGTGATCACGGTCTCGGCCAGCGGCTCGGCGTTGTCGGCGTGCAGCACCCCGAACGGCACGAGCGCGCCGAGCTGCCAGTCCATCGAGAACACCGGGGCGCGCAGGCGCCGCGCCAGGGCCTCGGCGAGCGTGCTCTTGCCGGTGCCCGGAACGCCCGCCACCAGCACCGTCGTGGGTCTGACGGCGCCGGGCACCGGGCGCAGGGCGGCGTAGCGCTCGTGCGCCGCGGCCGCCACCGCGGCCGCCACCGCCGCCGGGTCGTCGGTCACCGGGCCGTCCGCCACCTGGTCGTCCGCCACCCGGCGAGGTTATCCGGCGATCCAGCGGTCCACGACGGTGGTCAGGGTGTCGAGGGGGACCGCGCCGTCGGCCAGGACCCGGTGGTGGAAGTCGCGGATGTCGAAGCGCGCGCCCAGGGCGCGTTCGGCGCGGGCGCGCAGCTCCTCGATGCGCAGGCGGCCCACCAGGTACGCGGTCGCCTGGCCGGGCCACGCGATGTACCGGTCGGTCTCGTTGCGCACGTTGACCTCCGACAGCGCGGTCCCGTCCCGCAGGAACGCCATCGCCCGGTCGCGGGACCAGCCGAAGTGGTGCATCCCCGTGTCCACGACCAGCCGGCTCGCGCGCCACGCGTCGAACGACAGCATGCCCATGCGCGCGAGGTCGTCGCTGTAGAGGCCCATCTCGTCGGCCAGCCGCTCCGAGTACAGGCCCCAGCCCTCGGCGTGCGCGGTGAGGTAGCCGAACCGGCGGAAGCCCGGCAGGTCGGCCGACGACTGCGCCAGGGCGAGCTGGAGGTGGTGGCCGGGCACGCTCTCGTGGAACGCCAGCGCCTCGTACTCGTAGCGCGGCCGGGAGCGGGGGTCGTGCGTGTTCACGACGTGCGCGCCGGGCCGGGAGCCGTCGTCGGCGGGCGGCAGGTAGTAGGCGAGCGTGCAGTTCTCCGCCTCGACCTCGTGCATCGGTCGCACCACGCACGGCGCGATGTCGTAGCGGTGGAACCAGCGCGGCAGCGCGGCCTGCGCCCGGTCGAGCGCGGCGGTGGCCGTGGCCACGATCTGCTCGGCGGTGTCGAAGCGCAGGGAGGTGTCCTCGCGCAGCCGGCGCAGCACCGCCGCGACGTCGCTCGTGCCGAACACGCGCCCGCCCAGCGCGGCGACCTCCTCGTGCACGCGGGCCAGCTGGTCCAGGCCGAGGCGGTGCAGCTCCTCGGGGCTCAGCGACGTCGAGGTGTGCGACCGGGTGGCCGCCGCGTACGCCGCCTCGCCGCCGGGCACGTGGCAGAGGCCCACGCGGTCGTCGTCGCGCCCGGCCAGGGTCGCCAGCGTGCCGGTGAACCGGGCGACCGCGGGCCGCACGGCGCGCGCCACGGCCGCCGCCACCCGGTCCAGCCGGTCCGGGTCACCGGCCGCGGGCCGCAGGAGCGGGTCACCGGCGAGCGGCGACGCCAGGTAGGCGCGGAGCTGCTCGACGGCCTGGCGGACGCCGGTGGCGGTGGAGTGCCGGCCCTCGCGGGCGGCTTGCCCGTAGCGGGCGCCCAGGGCGTCGAAGTAGCCGCCGAGGGCGGACAGGCGGCGCAGGTAGGCGGCGAAGGCCTCCTCGTCGGCCGGGCGCACGGTGGGCACGACGGCGAACACGGCGTTCTGCGGGCCCGCGATGGTGCCGGTCACGCCCACCTCGAACGCGCCCACGCCCAGGCCCGCCGCCAGCTCGGCCCGTTGGTCGGCGAGCAGGCGTTCCAGCATGTCCCGGGTGACCAGGTCCCGCGGCGCGACCGCGTCGTCCGGGGGCGCGAGGGCGGCCAGGCGGGCTTGGAAGGCGGCCAGGCGGTCCAGGTGCGCCCGGTCGGCCGCCCGGCTGGGGTCGGGCACCGCGTCGTCGTGGCCCGGCGCGCCGAACGCCGTGGCGCCGAAGGGGTCGAACGCGAGCAGCGCCGCGGAGTAGTCCGCCGAGAGGGTCGCCAGGTCGGTCACCGTGCTCCTTCCGCCGTCACCCGGTCTAGTGCCCGGCCACCCCGGCGCGCATCCCTCGATGGGGTGGATCCGGGAGCGGGTCCGGGCCGGGCCGGGTAACCCCGCTCGGGGTGTCCACGCCGGACACCCGGCAAGCGTCAGCGTCAGGAAGGTGTTCGACGATGGGCATCGGCGACAAGTTCGACGAGCTGAAGGACAAGGCCAAGGACGCGCTGGGGCAACACGGCGACAAGGCCGAGCAAGGGATCGACAAGGCCGGCGGGCTCGTGGACGAGAAGACCGGCGGGCAGCACTCCGAGCGGATCCAGCAGGGCACCGAGAAGGCCAAGGAAGGCCTGCGGAACTTCGGCGAGCAGCCGTAACCGCGCACGACGAACGGGGCCGTCCCACGCGGGGCGGCCCCGTTCGGTCTGCCGTCGCGCCGCCGGTTCCTGGAGCCGGCGGCGCGCCGCCGGTTTCCTAGAGCCGGGCGGCCAGCAGCGCCTTGCCCTGCTCGGCGCCCTTGCGGCTCTCGCCCTGCGCCCGGCGGAAGAACTCCGCCAACTCGCTGTCACCGGCGCGCTCGGCGTCGGCGATGTAGGTCTCCAGCCGCAGGGCGTTGCTCAGGCACGCCTCCACGAACCAGATGATGTTGTAGTCCTTGTCCTTGGTACCGGTCACCTGGCCGGTCTCCTGGGTGGTGGACACCTGTCCTCCTTCCGAACCGACTGCGTCCACCAGGGGAGTACCCGCGAATAAGTGCCGTACCCCTACGGATCACGTCCCTGATTGTTCCCGACCGGGCGTCCCCCGACAGTGGGCGTGCCGCCCCGACCCCTGCTGGGGTGGCTCTTCGCCTGGAAGGGAAGCACAGTGAAACGACCACGTCCCGGGGGCCTCGCGCCCCTCGTCGCGGCGGCCCTCCTGCTACCGCTGCTGCCCCTGGCGGGAGCCTCCGCCGCACCGGGGAACGCGCCCGCCGCCAACTTCGAGGGCGACACGGTTCCCACCCGATCGGACGCAGGCGCGTTGTTCCACAACGGCCAGGACGCCACGGTCGACGAGTTCCCCGCGATCATCGCGGGCCTGCGCGAGGGCGGCAGCCGTCCGCAGGGCCAGTCGTGCACCGGCTCGGTCGTCGCGCCCCGCAAGATCCTCACCGCGGCGCACTGCGCCGACGCCGCCGGCGAGAAGAGCTTCCTGTACGGCCTGGACGACCTCAACGCCCCCGGCGGCTTCCGCACGAAGGTCGTGGAGTACAAGAAGCACCCGAAGTACGTGAACTTCGACCAGGGCTACGACGTGGCGGTCGTGACGGTCGCCGACGACATCCCCGTGCGCGGCGGCCAGTACGCGAAGTTCGCCACGTCGGCGGACTCGGGCCTGGCCGCGCCCGGCAAGAGCGGCCAGGGCTTCGGGTACGGCAAGAAGGACTTCAACGACACCTCGCGCGACGTGACGCTGGACAAGGCGACCCTGCCGATCGTCAACGGCGACACGCAGTGCCAGGGCGTGGGCGCGGGCTTCAAGTCGGCGACCATGATCTGCGCGGGGTACTCGGACGGCCGGGTGACCATCCTGCCCGGGGACAGCGGCGGGCCGTTGGTGGTGGACGGCAAGATCGTCGGTGTCGCGTCGTGGAGCCGCAGCGACTTCAAGTGGTACAGCGTGTACGGGCGGCTGACCAACGAGATGGGCGATTGGGTCAAGCAGGAGGTCGGCGCGCCGCAGTCCGACTTCACGCTGGGCGTGACGCCGTCGTCGGTGAAGGTGGCGGCGGGGAAGTACGCGTCCACGACGGTGACGTCGGTGGCTGGTTCGGGTGGTTCGGAGCAGGTGACGTTGTCGGCGTCGGGGTTGCCGTCGGGTGCGAAGGCGGTGTTCCAGCCGAGTTCGGTGGCGACCGGTTCGAACGCGAAGCTGACGGTGGAGACGGCGGCGACCACTCCGGCCGGGACGTATTCGGTGACGGTGACCGGCACTTCGGCCGGGGGCAAGACGGCTACCGCCACGTTGTCGCTGACGGTCGAGGGCGACCAGGTCCCCGGTGACTTCACGCTGGGCCTGTCGCCGTCGTCGGTGAAGGTGGCGGCGGGGAAGTACGCGTCCACGACGGTGACGTCGGTGGCTGGTTCGGGTGGTTCGGAGCAGGTGACGTTGTCGGCGTCGGGGTTGCCGTCGGGTGCGAAGGCGGTGTTCCAGCCGAGTTCGGTGGCGACCGGTTCGAACGCGAAGCTGACGGTGGAGACGGCGGCGACCACTCCGGCCGGGACGTACTCGGTGACGGTGACCGGCACGTCCGCCGGGGGCAAGACGGCTTCCACCACGCTGTCGCTGACGGTGGAGAGCGGCACGCCGCCGGTGGGTGACGTGAAGGTGACCGCGAACCCGTCGTCGGGCACGGTGCAGCAGGGCTTCTTCGCGCAGTTCTCGGTGACGGCGTCGGGCGGGACGGGCAGCCTCGTGCTGTCGGCGTCGGGCAACCCGGCCGGCACGCAGGTCCAGTTCAACCCGACCACGATCGCGCAGGGCGGGACGAGCAGCGTGTTGCTGAGCACGAACTTCCAGACGCCGCCGGGCACCTACCAGGTGACCATCAAGGCGACGTCCTCCGACGGCAAGACCGGCACGACCACCTACACCCTGACCGTCACGCCGTGGGGCGTGCAGGGCATGAAGGCGGCGTGACCCCCAACGGTCCCCGGCCACCCCTTCGGCCGGGGACCGTTGCCGTGAGAGATCCGCCACAACTGTCGGCACCACCGCGCTGCGCCGCGCCTCGCCGACCCACGACCGGTGATTCGCAACCCGCGATCCGGGATCCGGGATCCGAAAGCCCGCCCGCTCGCGCCTGCCCGCGTCACCCACTCCTGTTCGTGCCGCCGGCGCCCCGACCAGGGCCTAAGCGAGTTCCGCCCACACCGTCTTGCCCGTCGCCGTCGGCGTGGTGCCCCACTCGCGGCTCAGGGCGGCGATGATGATCAGGCCTCGGCCGCGCGCCGAGTCGACCTCGATCGGTCTCGGGGTCGGCTGGGTCGGGGACGAGTCGGAGACCTCGATCCGCACCCCCGTGTCCGTCCTGCTGACGCTCAGCTCGACTGGCCCCGCGGCGTGGTCCACCGCGTTCGACACCATCTCCGTGACCACCAGTGCCGCGTCCTCGGCCACGTCGGGCGCCACGCCCCACGCCGCCACCGCCTCGCCGACGATGCGGCGGGCCTGCGCGGACGCGCCGGCGGTCGCGGGCAGCGTCACGGCCACCGGCGTCGCTGGCTCGTTGCGCACAATCCGCTCCCCTTGATCGGCCGTTACCGCATCGTCGCACATTCCTCCCTTCGACCACCCAGTGGTCGCGTCGGTGAGCCGCGTGCTGCACGATCTGTAGCGGCACGGCACCCGTCGTGCGGGAAGGCGCGGACGCGATGGACTTGCAGGTGCGCAGTGAGGTGCGCGGCGGCTGGACGGTCGTCGCGGTGACGGGCGAGCTGGACGCGGACACCGTGCCCGTGCTCTCCGACCACCTCGAAGAGACTCCGGGGCAGCGGGTGGTGGTGGACCTGACCGGCGTGCCGTTCATGGACACGACCGGCCTGTCCCTGATGCTCGACTGGCACCGCCGCCTGGACACAGCGGGCGGGCAGTTCCGGATGGCCTCGTTGCAGCCGTCCGTGCACAAGCTGTTCCGGCTCACCGAGCTGACCGAGGTCATGCACATCCACGACACCGTCGACGAAGCCACCCACTGATCAGTCCTCCGCCTGCACGACGAGCATGGTCAGGTCGTCGTGCTCGGCGGCGCCCAGCCAGTCGAACACGACCCGCCGCACGTGCTCGGCCACCGCGGGCGCCGGCAGCCCCACGCACTCGGCCAGCGCCGCCTTGAGCCGGACGTCGCCGAACAGGTCCTCCCGGTCGCCGTGGGCCCGCGCCTCGGTCACGCCGTCGCTGTAGATCAACAACGTCTCGCCCGGCGCCAGCGCCACCGTCGTCTGCTGGAACTTCACCTCGGGCAGCACGCCCACGATCCCGCCGTGCACCGCGACCTCGTCCACGCGCCCGCCGGACCGCAGCACCAGCGGCGCGGGGTGCCCGCCGGCCGCCAGCGTCACCCGCAGGCCACCGGCCTGCACCGGCACCAGGTTGCCGACCACCAGGGTCGTGAACAGCCGGCTGCCCGCCGCCCGCAGCGCCGAGTTGAGCAGGTGCAACAGCTGCGCGGGCCGCTGCTCGACCAGGAGCAGGGTGTGCAGGGACTGCCGCACCCGCCCGGAGTGCACGGCCGCCTCCAGCCCGTTGCCCGCCACGTCGCCCAGCACGAACGCGGCGCTGCCGTCCTCGCGCGGGTGCACGTCGTAGAAGTCGCCGCCGACCAGGTTGCGCCGGTGCGCGGGCTCGTAGACCCGCGCCAGCCGCGCGCCCGCGAGCGTGGGCAGCGGGCGCGGCAGGAGGTCCGCCCGCAGCGCCTCCACGGTCTTCTCCTGCTCGCTGAACCGCGTACTGGCGTCCAGCGCCGCCGACGCGCGCTCGGCGAACCGGGTCAGCAGCTCCAGGTCCCGCGGCGTGCCGAAGCTGACCAGCGCCCCGTGCCCGTGGAACGACACGGCGACGCCGCCACCGGCCGGCCGACCCCACGGAGCCGCGCCCGGCTGGGTGATCTCGGCGTGCGCCGCGGCCCCGTCGAGCACGTCCACGAGCCCCGGCACCGTCCCCGCGACCTGCCGCGTGGTGCGCGCCACGGCCACGCCGGACCCGTCGCGCCGCCACCACTCCAGCCGACCGCGCGCACCCGGCACCACCACGACCGGGTGATCCGACGGCGCGAGTTCGACCACGGTCCGCAACGTCTCCTCGCGGTCGGTCAGCACCGCGAGCCGCTGCGACGCCCGGTCCAGGAAGTCCTCGACACCCCGGTACCACGCGGTCCAGCCGCCGCCCAGGTCCTGGGCACGGCCGTGCGGCGTCGCCGGCGCACCGGGCCTGGCCTCGGGGAACAGCACGGCGGCGAGCGGGTTGGCCAGGCGCACGACCCCTTCCGGGTCGCACACCACCACGGCCTCGTGGAAGCCGTCGACGAGCCGGCGCCACGCGACCGGGTCGAGGCCCGAGTCGGCGCCCTGCCGGTAGCCTTGGGCCATCGCGGCTCCTGTGTGTCGGGTCGTGCCCAACCTAGCGGACACGCCGCGTTCAACAGTGGCAGGCTTGGCGCACATCCGCAGACGTTGGAGGCCCACGTGACGACCGCCCAGGACGACACGGACGTGACCCTGGCCCGCCTGCTGTCCGCGATGCGGGAGATGCGGGACGGCAACTTCCGGCGCCGGCTCGTGGTGCCCGACGGTCCGGCGAGCGAGCTGGCCGAGGTGTTCAACGAGATCGCCGAGCGCAACCAGTGGCTGGTCGGCGAGCTGGTGCGGGTGCGCCAGGCGGTGGGCCAGGAGGGGCGGCTGAGCGAGCGCCTCGCGCCCGGGGCCGGCCCGCAGGGGTGGGCAATGGCCTCCGACGCGGTCAACGGCCTGATCGACGACCTGACCCGCCCGACCGCCGAGTTGAGCCGGGTGCTGGCGGCCGTGGCCGAGGGCGACCTGTCCCAGGAGATCACCGTCGCCGCGCGCGGCGACGTCGCGACGCTGGTGGAGAGCTTCAACTCGATGACCGCGACGCTGCGGACGTTCGCGGGCGAGGTCACCCGCGTGGCGCGGGAGGTCGGCACCGAGGGCCGGCTGGGCGGCAAGGCGAACGTGCCGGGCGTGGCGGGCACGTGGCGCGACCTGACCGACTCGGTCAACTTCATGTCCGACAACCTCACCGCGCAGGTCCGCGACATCGCGCAGGTCGCCACGGCGGTCGCGCAGGGCGACCTGTCGCAGAAGATCACCGTCACGGTCGCGGGCGAGATGCTGGAGCTGAAGGACACCGTCAACACGATGGTGGACCAGCTGTCGTCGTTCGCCGACGAGGTCACGCGCGTGGCGCGCGAGGTCGGCACGGACGGCCGGCTGGGCGGTCAGGCCCAGGTCCCCGGCGTCGGCGGCACGTGGCGCGACCTGACCGACAACGTCAACTTCATGGCGAACAACCTGACCAGCCAGGTCCGCAACATCGCCCAGGTCGCCACCGCCGTCGCGCAGGGCGACCTGTCGCAGAAGATCACCGTGGACGCGCGGGGCGAGATCCTCGAACTCAAGGACACCATCAACACGATGGTGGACCAGCTGTCGTCGTTCGCCGACGAGGTCACGCGCGTGGCGCGCGAGGTCGGCACCGAGGGCCGGCTGGGTGGTCAGGCGCAGGTCCCCGGCGTGGCGGGCACGTGGCGGGACCTGACCGACTCGGTGAACTTCATGGCGGGCAACCTGACCAGCCAGGTCCGCAACATCGCCCAGGTCACCACGGCGGTCGCGCAGGGCGACCTGTCGCAGAAGATCGACGTGGACGCGCGGGGCGAGATCCTCCAGCTCAAGACCACGATCAACACGATGGTGGACCAGCTGTCGTCGTTCGCGGCCGAGGTGACCCGGGTCGCCCGGGAGGTGGGCAGCGACGGCCGGTTGGGTGGTCAGGCGCAGGTGCCGGGTGTGGCGGGCACGTGGCGCGACTTGACCGACTCGGTGAACTTCATGGCGGGCAACCTGACCGCCCAGGTCCGCAACATCGCCCAGGTCGCGACCGCGGTGGCGCGCGGCGACCTGTCCCAGAAGATCACCGTCAACGCGCGCGGCGAGATCCTGGAGCTGAAGGACACCGTCAACACGATGGTGGACCAGCTGTCGTCGTTCGCCGACGAGGTCACGCGCGTGGCGCGCGAGGTCGGCACGGACGGCCGGCTGGGTGGTCAGGCGCAGGTGCCCGGTGTGGCGGGCACGTGGCGGGACCTGACCGACTCGGTGAACTTCATGGCGAACAACCTCACCGCGCAGGTCCGCAACATCGCCCAGGTGACCACGGCGGTCGCGGGCGGCGACCTGTCGCAGAAGATCACCGTGGACGCGCGGGGCGAGATCCTCGAACTCAAATCGACCATCAACACGATGGTCGACCAGCTCTCCGGCTTCGCCGACGAGGTCACCCGCGTGGCGCGCGAGGTCGGCACCGACGGCCGGCTCGGCGGTCAGGCGCGCGTGCCGGGTGTGGCGGGCACGTGGAAGGACCTGACCGACAACGTCAACGTCATGGCCGACAACCTGACCACCCAGGTGCGCAGCATCGCGGCGGTGGCGGCGGCGGTCGCGGGCGGCGACCTGTCCAAGAAGATCACCGTCGAGGCCAAGGGCGAGATCGCGGCCCTGGCCGACACGATCAACGGCATGGTGGACACGCTGCGCGCGTTCGCCGACGAGGTCACCCGCGTGTCCCGCGAGGTCGGCACCGAGGGCATCCTGGGCGGCCAGGCCCGCGTCCCGAACGTGGCCGGCACCTGGAAGGACCTCACCGACAACGTCAACTTCATGGCGAACAACCTGACCAACCAGGTCCGCAACATCGCCCAGGTGACGACGGCGGTGGCGCGCGGCGACCTGTCCAAGAAGATCGACGTGGACGCCCGCGGCGAGATCCTGGAGCTCAAGACCACGATCAACACGATGGTGGACCAGCTGTCGTCGTTCGCCGACGAGGTCACCCGCGTGGCCCGGGAGGTCGGCACCGAGGGCAAGCTCGGCGGCCAGGCCGAGGTCGAGGGCGTGTCCGGCACGTGGAAGCGGTTGACCGAGAACGTCAACGAGCTGGCCGGGAACCTGACCCGGCAGGTGCGCGCCATCGCGGTCGTCGCCACCGCCGTGACCGCGGGCGACCTGAGCCGCCAGATCACCGTGGACGCCTCCGGCGAGGTCGCCGACCTCAAGGACAACGTCAACCGGATGATCAGCAACCTGCGCGAGACGACCCGCGCCAACCAGGAGCAGGACTGGCTCAAGACCAACCTGGCGCGCCTGTCGGGCATGATGCAGGGCCACCGCGACCTGCACGCCATGGCGTCGCTGGTGATCAGCGAGCTGGCCCCGCTGGTCTCCGCCCAGCACGGCGCGTTCTTCCTGGTGGACGGCGAGTCCGACGCGGTCGAGCTGACCGCCACCTACGCCTACCAGCCGCGCGGCGGCCGGCCGACCCGCTTCGCCCGCGGCGAGTCCCTGATCGGCCAGGTCGCGGTGGAGAAGAAGACCGTGCTGGTGCGCGACGTGCCGCCGGGCTACCTGGAGATCGGCTCGGGCCTGGGCTCCGCGCCGCCGTTGAACCTGGTGATCCTGCCGGTGGTCTTCCAGGGCGAGACGCTGGGCGTGATCGAGCTGGGGTCGTTCAGCGAGTTCACCGAGGTCCACCTGGACCTGCTGGACCAGCTCAAGGAGAACATCGGCGTCAACGTCAACACGATGCTGGCCAACGCCCGCACGGACAGCCTGCTGGCCGAGTCGCAGCGGTTGACCGAGGAGCTGCGGGCGGGCTCGGTGGAGCTGGAGGCGCGGGCGCGGCAGCTGTCGTCGGCGTCGAAGTACAAGTCGGAGTTCATGGCGAACATGTCGCACGAGCTGCGCACGCCGTTGAACTCGCTGCTGATCCTGGCGAAGCTGCTGGCCGACAACCTCGACGGCAACCTGAACCCGAAGCAGGTCGAGTTCGCCCGCACCATCCATTCGGCGGGCACGGACCTGTTGCAGCTCATCGACGACATCCTGGACCTGACCAAGGTCGAGTCCGGGCACATGCAGGTGCAGACCGACCCGGTGCGGGTGTCGGACGTGGTCAACTACGTGGAGGCGCTGACCCTGCCGCTGGCGGCGGAGAAGAACCTGGACTTCGAGGTCACCGTGGAGCAGGACGTGCCGTCCACGCTGCACACCGACGAGCACCGGCTGCAGCAGATCCTGCGGAACCTGTTGTCCAACGCGGTGAAGTTCACCCACGACGGGGCGATCCGCCTGCGCATCCGGCTCGCCGAGGGCGCGGTCGCGTTCGACGTGCAGGACACCGGCATCGGCATCCCGGCGGACAAGCTGTCGGTCATCTTCGAGGCGTTCCAACAGGCCGACGGCACGACCTCGCGCAAGTACGGCGGCACGGGCCTGGGCCTGTCGATCAGTCGCGAGCTGGCGGCGTTGCTGGAGGGTCGCCTGGACGTCCGCAGCGAGCCGGGTGTGGGTTCGACGTTCACGCTGTACCTGCCGTTGGGCGACCACAGCCTGGTCCCCGCCCCGGCGGAACCGGAACTGCCCGAACTCCTGTCCCCGATCGAGGAAACGACCCCGCTCGCCGCGGCCCCCGACGACCTGCCTCCCGCGCCCATGCGGTTCCACGGCGAGAAGGTGCTGATCGTCGACGACGACCTGCGCAACGTCTTCGCGTTGACCAGCGTGCTGGAGCTGCACGGCCTGGAGGTGATCTACGCGGACAACGGGATCACGGGCGTGCGGGCGTTGGAGCAGTACGACGACGTGTCGTTGGTGCTGATGGACATCATGATGCCGGAGTTGGACGGGAACGCGACCATCGCGGCGATCCGCGCGATGTCGAGGTACGCGGACCTGCCGGTGATCGCGGTGACGGCCAAGGCTATGAAGGGGGACCGGGAGAAGTCCCTGGCTTCGGGGGCGACGGACTACGTGACGAAGCCGGTGGACACCGAACACCTGCTCCGGCTGATCGCTTTCTACCTCGGGTTGGAGCAGGACTGAGGCGCTCTGACTGGACGCCCCTTCGCGCTCTCAAGCGGTCGCGTTGGTGCCGCTCTCAAGATCATCAAAACTCAAAAGCGGCCTGGAGGCCTCCAGTGGGGGGGAAGGGCCTGCGTGGCTGGTAGCTCAGCCGCCGCTGCGCGGCGGTGCCGCGCGTTGCGCGGCGGGTGTTAGCCGAGTAGCGAGCGCACCGCCAGGCCGGTGCCCACGATGAGCACCAGGCAGGCGGTGAGGGCGGGTAGGGCGGTGAAGCGGTTGCGTAGGTGTTCGATGGTGGATAGGCGGTCGCGCAGTTTGACCAGTAGGAGGCCCACGGTGGTGAGGGTTGCGGCCATGCCCAGGCCGTAGCCGAGGACCAGCACGACACCGAACCACGTGCGTCCCAGTGCCGCCGCGCCTAGTAGGACGACCAGTGCGGATGGGCTTGGCACCAGGCCACCGGCTACCCCCATGCCTACCAGACCGCCACGGCTTAGCCGGTGACCGACGTGTCCGTGGCCGTGCCCATGTCCGTGGGCGTGGCCATGTCCGTGGGCGTGGCCATGTCCGTGGGCGTGGCCATGTCCGTGGCCGTGGGCGGTTCTGACTAGTTCTTGGTTTGTGCGTCGGCGTTGCAGGGCCGAGTGGAGCAGGGTTGTGCCGATGCCGGCTACTAGTAGGCCGCTCACCACGCCCAGCCAGCGCAGCACCGCCTCCCCGGCGAACGCCCCGGCCAGACTCACCACCAGTCCCAACACCAACACCCCGGCGGTGTGGGTCAACGTCACCGTCGCTCCCACCACCACCGCGTCCCTCGCCGTTCCCTCCCGTCCGGCCAGGTAGGCCGCGATCACCGTCTTCCCGTGCCCCGGCAGGGCGGCGTGGGACGCGCCCAGCACCAGGGACAGCAGCACCGCCAGCAGGCCCACCCACGGGGTCAGGTCCCGGGTGCCGACGACCGACGTGAACGCCGCCGTCGCCCGGCTCAGCAGGGAAGGGCCGCCGCCGGCCAGGGGAGTGCCGGCGGCGGACCCGCCGTCGCCCGGGCGCACGTGCAGCGTGACCGCCCGGACGTCCAACGGATCCGCGAGCAGGTCCTCCGGATACATCCTCAGCTCGCCGCTCACGCTCACCGCCGGCACCGGCGGGTCCACCAGTGCCACCCCGTCGCCGACAGCGGTCATCTCGCGCCACCCGACGCGGTCCGCCCGGTACCCGTCCCGCACCGCCACGGTCTCCCCGGACGCCGCCGCCTCCACCACGCACGTCAGCCGCGTCGTCGCCAGCCCGGCCTCGCCGACCGGGAACTCGACCGCGCTGGACCGCACCACCGTGTCCACGGCCCGCCCGTCCACCTCCACGGCCACCGCCGCCGCCAGCGCGGCGCACTCGCGTGGCGCGTAACCGTCCACTTCGGACGGACGTTCCTGGAGCGTCGGTATCTCGGCGGTGTCCACCACGGCCCGCAGGACCACTCGGTCAGGTGTCACCGTGATCCCGTGGTAGTGGTTGACCGTGAAGTTGCCCAACGGGTGGGCGGACGCGGTGCCGGCCGTGCCGAGCAATCCCAGGAGCATCGCCAGTCCCGCCAACCACTTCACCGCAACCCCGCCAGGGTCGCCCGCGCCGCGCCGGCGTCCGGGAAGTGCGGGTTGATCCGCAACGCCTCCGCCAGCACGTCCGCCGCTTCGGGACGGCCCAACGCGGCCAGGATCGTGCCCCGGTGGAACGCGAACACCGCGTTGCGCCACCCCGGGCCCGCCGCCTTCTCCGCGAACTCCAAGGCCTCGGCGTCCCGGCCGTTGAGGTGCAGCGCCCACGCCAGCGCGTCGGCGACCAGCACGTGCTGCCGCCGTCCCCACTCCGCCTCGGCCAACCGCAACGCCGTCACCGCGTCACCCCGGTCCGCCGCGACCACGGACGCCGCGAGGTCGTCCGACCCGCCCGACGCCGCCAGCAACGCGAACTGCCGCGCCAGCACGTCGTGCTGCCGCACCGCCTCCTCGCCCCGCCCGGCGCGGCGCAACAGCACCGCGTACTCGTGCAACAACTGCGGCAGCGGCGCGCGGGTCACCAGGTCCTGGTAGGTGCCCAGGGCTTCGTCCAGCCGGCCGCGGGCGGCGGCGACTTTCGCCTTGCCCTGGGACAGCATCACGTCTCGCGGATCGACCAGCAGGCCTTGTTCGTAGTGGGTCTCGGCCTCGTCGAGCCGGCCGTTGTCGAAGGCCAGCTCACCCAGGTGGTACCGGCAGAACGCCACCTCGGCGGGCACGACGGCCGCCTCCAGCGCACGTTCCAACGCTGCCCGCGCGCCGTCCACGTCACCCCGCTGCTCCAACTCGTACGCGGCCCGGGTGAACGACGGGACGCCGGGCTCCAGGTCCAGCATCCGCTGCACGGTCGCGGTCGCCTCGACGCCGAGCTGGGTCTGGGCGTCGGCCAGCACCCCGTAGACCTCGGCGGTGTCGGGCAGCACGGCCGCCGCGCGCTCGGCGAGGTCGCGGGCGGTGGTGAAGTCGTGGCGGGCGTTGGCCAGCGCGCCGAGGCCGAGCAGGGCCCAGCCGTTGTCGGGCTGGTGCTTGAGCGACTCGTCCAGCGCGCCCTGGGCCTTGGCGTAGTAGGCGGGGTCGCCGGTGACGCGGGCCTGCTCGACGTAGGAGGTGCCGAGCGTCGCCCACGTGCGCGCGTCGGACGGGGTGCGGCGCAGCTTGTCGCGGGCGGCGGTGATGGTGCGGTGCAGGGCGGACTCGACGGCGGCCGGCGCGGGCGGCGGGTCGGCGTCCGGGGTGGACAGCGCGGAGACGGCGGTGACCAGGAGCGCGATCCCGCCGACGACGGCCGTGACGGCGACTAGCCGGATCATGGGAAGACCTCCGGTGGGCTTGCGAGACGCGGCGGGTGCGGGGAGTGCCCGGCGGGGAGGTGCGTCCCCGCCGGGCGTGCGGGCTACTCGGTCGGGGAGGCGGTCTGCCGGGCGCGGTTGCGGAAGATCCAGAAGCCCGCGCCGATCAGCAGGACCGCGAGCAGCCCGCCCCACAGCGGCGCGGTCGGCATCGACCCGCCCGCCGTCGGCTTGATCGCGACCTCGTCGCCGCCCGCGTTGACGGCGGTGTTGTTCGGCAGCGCCACGTACGGGAACTGCTTGCCGAACGCGTTCTCGTTGGCGTCGACCTTGTCCCCGGCGGCGAGCCCCTCCACGACGCCGTTGACCGCCGCGCCCTCCAGCGCCTGCAGGCCGATGTCCACGACGTCGTCGGTCAGCCGCCGGCCGTTGGGGAAGCCCTGGTTGTCCTTGGCCAGCACGCCCAGCCGGTTCTGGTCGCCGGACACCGGCACCGCCATGTTCAGCCGCAGCTGCTCGGCCGGCACGAACCGCTTCGGGTTCACGTCGGCGTTGTCCAGCTGGGAGTTCAGGTCGGCCTTGATCGGACCGCCGAGCTTGGTGGTGATGCCGGTCAGGAAGATCTCGACCAGGTCGTCCCGCTTCCCCTTGGGCGCGGGGATCTTGTAGATCTGCTCGATCAGCTGCGGCACCTCGGGGGCGGTGACCCGGTCCACCAGCTCCTTGACCTTGGCGTCCTGGTCGGGCGTGAGCGAGTTGAACGTGTCCTTCAGCGCCGCCGGCACCACGACCTCGTTGACCAGCGGGTTGCCCAGGCGCGAGACCTGCACCCAGTCGCCGTGCGCCCGCGCGCGGCCGGGGCTGATCTCCATCGACCGGCGCTCGGTGTCGCTCCACACGCCGATCACCGGGTTGCGCCTGGCGTCGCCCTTGAGCGCCAACCAGTTCTTGGGCACCTGCAAGGCGATCGTGTTGGCGTTGAAGCCGCGCAGCGTGTCCTGGCCGACCTCGGACAGGTCCGCCCCGTAGAGCAGGTCGAACACCCGCAGGTCCAGGAAGAACGGGTCGTCGGCCTGCCCGACGAACGCCCGCGCCCCGCCGGGCACCGCGGTGATCGCCTGGTCGCGCAGCGCCCCGTAGTCCGGCATGGACTTCGGGCCGGTGTTGGACGGCGCGACCTTGCCGCGCTGCACCAACTTCTTGGCGTTGCCGCGCTGGTCGACCACCTCCAGCGCGTAGAACTGGCGGAACAGCAGGTTCTCGTCGTCCAGCGTGGTGACGACCCCGTTGTTGTAGAGGAACGTGGACTTGCCGCGCTTGTCCTCGGTCTGGAACGTGAACCGGTAGGTCAGGTCGGCCTTCGCGTCACCGTCGTTGTCGATGTTGATGTCGTAACGGGCGTCGGTGGCGAACGGGTAGAAGTTCGGGCCACCGTTGGGTTCCTGGAACGGCGCGAAGTTCGCGATCAGCGTGACGGTGTCCTGGTGTTCGGGGCTGACGAACGCGTAGACGTCGGTGTTGTCTACCGCCGGGTCGCCGGCGATCAGCGGCGCCTCCCGGTGGCTCGACGCGCCCGCCGGACCCGGCGCGCCGGCCAGGCCGGCCGCGACGCCGACCGCGGCGAGCGCGGCGGTCACGCGCGTGGTTCGGCACCTGGTGAGCGGTGTGGACATGCTCGATCCCTTTCCTCGGCGATCGTGCGGACACCTGACTGTTCGGGCACCGGCCGGCTCCGGTTCAGAACGTAGGGGTCGCGCCCGGTTCACCACTGAGGGGTTGGTCTTCCGGTGAGTGGAAGCGTCCGTTGACCGGCGCGGACGGCGAAACCTACGGTCGATCATGGAAACCGGTGGACACGGACAGGAGCACGCGGTGCCGACGCAGACCACGCCGCAGTACCGGAGGGACCCGGAGTCGCAACCGCCCGTGCGCTGGCCGGACTACCGGTCCAACGCCCTGCGCGCCCCGAACCGCCCGCTGGTGCTCGTCCCGCACCGCCTGGGCGAGGTCACCGGCCCGCTGCTGGGCGAGGGCCGCGTCGGCCCGCACGACAACGACCTCACCGCCGGTCACGAGGGCGAGCCGCAGGGCCAGCGGATCATCGTGTCCGGCCGCGTCCTGGACGGCGACGGCCGGCCGATCCCGAACACCCTGCTGGAGGTGTGGCAGGCCAACGCCGCCGGCCGCTACCGCCACGACGGCGACCGCCACCCCGCGCCGCTGGACCCGAACTTCACCGGCGTGGGCCGCACCCTGACCGACGCCGACGGCCGCTACAGCTTCACCACGATCCACCCGGGCGCGTACCCGTGGCGCAACCACGACAACGCCTGGCGGCCGGCGCACATCCACTTCTCGCTGTTCGGCACGGCGTTCACGCAGCGGCTGGTCACGCAGATGTACTTCCCGGGCGACCCGCTGTTCTTCCAGGACCCGATCTACAACTCGGTGCGCGACCCGAAGGCTCGGGCGGCGATGGTGGCCCGGTTCGACCTGGACACGACGGTTCCGGAATGGGCGCTGGGGTACCAGTGGGACATCGTGCTGCGCGGCAAGACCCCCACCCCGCTGGAGGAGGAGGGCGACGATGACTGAGCGGCTGATCACCACGCCCGCGCAGACCGTCGGGCCGTTCTTCGCCATCGGCCTGCCCTGGGAGGACGGCCCGTTCGTCGTCCCCGAGGGCACGCCCGGCGCGTTCCGGGTCGAGGGCAGCGTCCTGGACGGCCGCGGCGACCCCGTCCCCGACGCCGTGGTGGAGACCTGGCAGGCCGACCCGGACGGGCGCTTCGACCACCCCGACGACCCGCGCGGCGCGGTGCGGTGGAAGGATTTCCGGGGCTTCGGCCGGTGCGCGACCGACGCCGACGGCCGCTACGGTGTCCTCACCGTGAAGCCCGGCCCGCTGCCGACCGGCGACGGGGGATGGGAGGCGCCCCACCTCAACGTGTCGCTGTTCTGCCGGGGCGTGCTGGTGCGGCTGGTCACCCGGATCTACTTCCCGGACGAGGAGGCCAACGCCCACGACCCGGTCCTGACCGCCCTCGACCCGGCCGCGCGGGCGACCCTCGTCGCCGCCGCCACCCCGTTCGGCTACCACTTCGACATCCGGTTGCAAGGGGAGCATGAAACCGTCTTCTTCGACGTCTGACCTGTTCGGCCCGCTGTTCACCGACCCGGCCGTCGAGGCCGAGATCAGCGACGGCGCGTGGCTGCGAGCGATGCTCGACTTCGAACGCGCGCTGGCGATCGTGCAGGCCCGCGCCGGGCTCGTGTCCGAGGAGGCGGCGCGGATGGTGGTGACGGCGATCGACGTCGGCCACTACGACCCGGTCGAGCTGGGCGCGGGCGCGCTGACCTCGGGCACCCCGGTGGTCCCGCTGGTCCGGGCCATCGGCGCGCACGTCACCGCCGAGGGCAGGGCCGCCGTGCACAACGGCGCGACCAGCCAGGACGTCCTGGACACCGCCCTGTCCCTGGTCGCGTTCCGCGCGCTGGGACCGGTCCTGGACGGGCTGCGCGGCGTCGCCAAGGAGTGCGAGCGGCTCGCCCAGCGCCACCGCGACACCCTCATCGCCGGCCGCACGCTCGCCCAGCACGCGCTGCCCACCACGTTCGGCGTCAAGTGCGCGGGCTGGCTGGTGGCCGTGGACGAAGCCGTGGACGACCTCACCCGCGTGCGCGAACAGCGGCTGGCGGTCCAGTTCGGCGGCGCGGCGGGCACCCTGGCCGCGGTCAACGACCCGTCGCTGACCGACCAGCTCGCCGCCCAGCTGGGCCTGGCCGCGCCGCTGATCCCGTGGCACACCAACCGAACCCGGGTCGCGGAGCTCGCGGGGTCGCTCGGCGTGGCGGCCGGCGTGCTGGCCAAGGTCGCGCAGGACGTCGTGCTGCTCGCCCAGACCGAGGTCGCGGAGGTCGCCGAGGCCGAGGGCGGCACGTCGTCGGCCATGCCGCACAAGCACAACCCGGTGCGGGCCGTGCTGGTCAACGCGTGCGCGCGCCGCGTCCCCGCGCTGGTCTCGACCGTGCTGTCCGCGATGGCCCAGGAGCACGAGCGGGCGGTCGGCGCGTGGCACAGCGAGTGGCAGACCGTGACCGAGCTGCTGCGCCTGGTCGGCGGCGCGGTGCGCGGCGTGCGCGAGCTGCTGTCGCGGCTGCGCGTGGACCCGGAGCGGATGAGGCGCAACCTGGAGCTGACCGGCGGTCTGCTGATGGCCGAGAACGTGGCGGTCCGCCTGGCCGCCCGCATCGGCCGCGCCGAGGCCCAGGACCTGGTCGCCGAGGTGTGCCGGTCGGCGGTGCTGTCGGGCAAGTCCCTGCGCGCCGCGCTGGAGGCCGACCTGCGCATCGACCTGTCCCCCGAGGAGGTCGCCGAGGCCCTGGACCCGGCGGGCTACATCGGCAGCGCCGGCGAGTTCGTGGACCGCGCGCTCGCCGCACACCGGGAGAGGACGGGCCGATGAGGCTGCACCACACGCTGACCGGCCCGCCGGACGCCCCGGTGCTGGTGCTGGGCAACTCCCTGGGCACCACCACCGCCCTGTGGGACGCCCAGCTCCCCGCGCTGCTCCAGCGCTTCCGCGTCCTGCGCTACGACCACCGCGGCCACGGCGGCACCCCGGCCGCGCCCGGCCCGTACCGCCTGGACGACCTGGCCGACGACGTCCTGGAACTCCTGGACACCCTCGGCCTGGCGCGCGTCTCGTACGCGGGCGTGTCGCTGGGCGCGATGGTCGGAATGTGGCTGGCCGGCCACGCCCCGGAACGCATCGACCGCCTGGTCCTGTGCTGCACCACCGCCGCCTTCGCGTCCGCCCAGCCCTGGCTCGACCGCGCGGCGGCGGTGCGCGCCGCCGGCACGGCGTCCATCGCGCACCAGGCCGTCGGCCGCTGGTTCACACCGGACTTCACGGCCGGGAACCCCGCAGTGGTGAGGGACTTCGAGGCCATGGTGTCCAGTGTGGACGATGAAGGTTACGCGTCCTGTTGCGATGCCCTGGCCGCGATGGACCTCCGGTCGGTCCTGCCCGCGATCGAGGCCCCGACCGCGGTGGTCGCCGGCAAGCACGACGTCGCGACCCCGCCCGAGCACCAGCGCCTGATCGCCGACGCCGTGCCGGGCGCGGTGCTGCACACCGTCGAGGCCGCGCACCTGGCCAACGTGGAGGCGGCCGACGACGTGACCCGCGTCCTCCTCGACCACCTGGCGGCGCGATGACCGACGGCATGCGGGTGCGGCGCGAGGTGCTCGGCGACGAGCACGTGGACCGGGCGATCGCGCGCACCGACGACTTCACCGCCGACTTCCAGGACTTCATCACCCGCTACGCGTGGGGCGAGGTCTGGACGCGACCCGGCCTCGACCGGCGCACCCGCTCCTGCGTCACCCTGGCGATGCTCGCCGCCCTCGGCCACGACGCGGAACTGGCCATGCACGTCCGCGCCGCCCTGCGCAACGGCCTGACCCGCGACGAGATCAAGGAGGTCCTGCTCCAGGTCGCCGTCTACGCGGGCGTCCCGGCGGCCAACCGCGCGTTCGCGATCGCCCAGCCGATCCTGGCGGAATAGGCGGTCACCAGGTCGGGCGGGCGCTCACGCCGCCGTCCACCACGAGGTCGTGCCCGGTGATCCAGCGGGCGAACCGCGAGGCGAGGAACACGCACGCGTCACCGACGTCCTCGGGCGTGCCGAGCCGGCCCAGCGGCGCGGCGGCCCGCCAGCGCTCGACCCCGTCGGGCCAGGCGTCGGCGAGGCCTGGCCGGTCGACCAGCCCCGGCGACACGGTGTTGACCCGGATGCCGAACCGGCCGTACTCCAGCGCGGCGGACCGGGCGTGCATGATCAGCGCGGCTTTCGAGGCGCAGTAGTGCGCGTGGCCCTCGGCGGCCTGGGTGCCCTGGATGGACGCGATGTGCGTGATCGAGCCGCCGGCGTCGCGCATGACCCGCGCCGCGGCCTGGGTGACGGCGAAGGCGCTGAGCACGTTGGTGTCCACGACCGCGCGCCAGTCGGCCACCGTCATGCCGTCGAGGTCCTGGTCGGGTTGGACGCCCGCGCAGTTGACCACGGCGTCGAGCCGGCCCACGCGGCGGACGGCCTCGGCGACCAGGTCGTGGCAGGCGCCCTCGTCGGTCAGGTCGGCGCGCACGAAGTCCCCGGCCGCGGTGAGGGCGTGCCGGACGACCGCCGCGCCGGCCTCGGCGAACCGCCGCGCGATGCCCGCCCCGATGCCGCCGCTCGCGCCGGTGACCAGGACGGAGGTTCCGGTGAGGTCCATCAGACCGGCTGGAGCGGGGTGTGCGGGGTGGCCGGGAGTTCGACGCGCACGGCGTCGCCGGGGCGGACCACGCCGCCGACCAGGACGACCGACATGATGCCCGCCTTGCGGACGACGCGACCCTCGGCGTCGCGGCCGACGACGTGCTTGAGCAGCCCGTCGGCGAAGGCGTCGATCTGGGGGCACGGGTTGCGCAGCCCGGTGACCTCCACGACGGCGTCCGCGCCCAGGCGCAGGCGCGTGCCGGTGGGCAGGGCGAGCAGGTCCACCCCGCGGGTGGTGACGTTCTCGCCGAGCGCCCCGGCGCGGACGTCGAAGCCGAGGGCGTTGAGTTCGTCGTGCAGTTCGGCGTGCATGAGGTGGACCTGGCGCAGGTTCGGTCGCGTGGGGTCGCGCCGGACGCGCGAGCGGTGCTTGACGGTCTGGCCCGCGTGGACGTCGCCTTCGACGCCGAGCCCGGCGACGAGGCGGATGGCGTCCCGGGCCGGTTTGGTGAACGTGTACTCCGCGCTACGACTGACCGCTTCGACTGTCCCCATGACCGATGACCCTAATCGGTAAGACTTTCGGGGGTCGCGGCGATAAAGCCGTTGCAAGCGTTGTGGAACGACGGTGAAAGATCATGGACGACGAACTGACCCATCGCGCACGCGCGGTCCTGCGGGCCGTCGCGGCAGGCCGCGCCGAAGTGACGCACAGTGTCGAACCCGACCTGCGGGTGGACGGGCTGTGGTGCAGTGACCAGGTGATCGCCCGCCAGTTGGCCCACGCCGGACTGGTCCGCCCGGCCGAGCGGGGCGGTGACGGTCCGTGGGTGCCGGCGGAGATCACCCCGGCCGGCCGGGCACTCCTGGCGTAACCCGCGGCCGGCCGCGCAACCCGGCCAGGCCCGTGGTTTGTCGGTGTCGCGTGGGACGATCGACCCGGGGGCCGGAGGCCACGCCCGCCGGCTCCGAGACCCAACCCGACACCCGCCACCCCACCCGCCCCAGCTTCGCCCGCCCGCCCCGGCCCCGCCCGCCCCAGCGCCGCCCGGCCCGGCACGGCTTCCGCGCCGCCCGGCAC
>NZ_JBEZBW010000056.1:0-52997 GCF_040647305.1 Saccharothrix sp. NPDC042600
GCCCGCCCGCCCCGAGCCCGGCCGCCCCGAGCCCGGCCGCGCCAAGCCCGCCGCCGCAGGTCAACCACGCCGAGCTGAAGCCCGCGCCAAAGCCGGCACGGTGCTCCCGAGCGCGCACGCCGGGAATTGTCGTACCCCTCCCGTAGCGTCCGATGCGACCCACACCACACCCGCACCGGATTGAGGAGAGGCGATGCCCACCCCCGGAACCCCGGCCTGGATCGAGGCGCCCACCGGCGACCCCGACCAGACCCGCGACTTCTACACGGGCCTGTTCGGCTGGACCTACACCGACGCCTACGAGGGCTATTCGGTCGCCATGAGCGACGGCGAGCCCGTCGCCGGCTTCTACCCGCCCTCCGCCGAGCCGACACCGCCGGGCTGGCTGTTCTACCTGCACACCGCCGACCTCGCGCGCACGTCGGAGCGGCTCGCGGAGCTGGGCGCGAAGACGGTCATGGGGCCGTTGGAGATCCCGGGCACGGGCCACGTGCAGCTGGTGCACGACCCGGCGGGCGCGGTCGTGGGGTTCTGGCAGGCCACATCGGACACCGTCCTGGCCACGGGCCGTCCGGGCGCGCTCGCGTGGCAGGAGGTCAACACCCGCGACGCCGCCGCGACGGACGCCTTCTACGGCGCGCTGTTCCCCTACGAGGAGCGGCAGCTCGGCGACGGCGAGGCGCTGGACTACAAGGTCTGGTCGCTGGGCGGCGAGGAGGTGGCCGGTCGGCTGCGCATGGGCCCGGAGTTCCCGCCCGACCTGCAACCGCACTGGATGCTGTACTTCGGCGTCACACCCGAGGTCGGCACCGACAAGGCGGCGGAACGGGTGACCGCGCTCGGCGGCACGGTCGGCGTCGAGCCGTTCGACTCGCCCTACGGCCGGATCGCGGTGGTGCGCGACCCGTACGGTTCGACGTTCTCGCTGGTCGACATGTCGCGGACAACACCGGACGCCTGAGCTTCGCCACCGGCGGAACGGCCCGTTCGAGGGGTCGGAGCCGTTCGGCCGGTGCGGTGCTCAGGCGGGCACGAAGGCGCTGAGCAGCAGCCAGGAGACGACCGCGGACGGCAGGAGCGAGTCCATGCGGTCCATCAGGCCGCCGTGGCCCGGCAGCAGGGTGCCCATGTCCTTCAGGCCGAGGTCGCGCTTAATCAGCGACTCCACCAGGTCGCCGGTCGTCGCGGTCACCACCAGCGCGGCGCCGAACAGCGCGCCGTGCCACCACTGGCCGCCCAGCATGAGGTTCACGGTGAGCGCGCCGCCGACCACGCCCGCCACCATCGACCCCGCGAAGCCCTCCCAGGACTTCTTCGGGCTGATGGTGGGGGCCATGGGGTGCTTGCCGAAGAACACGCCGGCCGCGTAGCCGCCGGTGTCGGACAGGACCACGCCGATCAGGAAGCACAGGACCCGGAAGACCCCGTCCTCGGGGACCACCAGCATGACCGCGAAGGAGGCGAAGACCGCCACGTACACGACCGTGAACACGGACGCGGTGACGTCCCGCAGGTAGCCGTCCGCGCCGTCCTTGAGCCGCCACAGCAGGCACACCAGGACGGTGACGACGAACGCCGTCAGCACGCCGTCGCGCCCGAACGGCCAGGCCAGCCACACCACGGCCTGGGCGCCCACGAGCACGGGCACCAGCGCGACCCGGATGTCCGCAGCGCGCTTCAACGCGCCCGTCAGCTCGTAGACCGACACGGCGACGGCGATGGCGACCACACCGATGAACAACTGCCGCACCGTGAACAGCGCGAACAGGATGACCGCGCCCAGCCCCACGCCGACGGCGATGGCCGCGCGCAGGTCCCGTCCCGCCCGAGACGGGCTCTTCGGGGCCGCGCCCTGCTCACCGCCGCCTGACACCTGTGCTCCCATCACGACCGGCTACCCGGCCGAGCGAACCATGCGGCCGGACACCCGGCCGGGGACACCGCACGGCCGGTGTTCCGGCCGGTCCAACCCGACGACTCCGTCAAATCAAACCTCTAGGAGCTCGGCTTCCTTGTGCTTGACCAGCTCGTCGACCTGGGCGACGTACCGGTGGGTGACGTTCTCCAGCTCCTTCTCGGCGCGGGAGCCCTCGTCCTCGCCGACCTCGCCGTCCTTGACCAGGCGGTCCAGCTCTTCCTTGGCCTTGCGGCGGATGTTGCGGATGGAGACCTTGGCGTCCTCGCCCTTGCCCTTGGCCACCTTGACCATCTCGCGCCGGCGCTCCTCGGACAACTGCGGGATCACCACCCGGATGACCGAGCCGTCGTTGCTGGGGTTGACGCCCAGGTCCGAGTCGCGGATGGCCTTCTCCACCGAGTTGAGCTGGCTGGTGTCGTAGGGCTTGATGACCGCCATCCGCGCCTCCGGGATGGCGACGCTGGCCAGCTGGTTCAGCGGGGTCGGCGAACCGTAGTACTCGACGACGATGCGGGAGAACATGGCGGGTGTAGCGCGGCCGGTGCGCACGGACGCGAGGTCTTCCTTCGCCACGGACACCGCTTTTTCCATCTTCTCCTCGGCGTCGAGGAGGGTCTCGTCGATCACGGCTACTCCCTATGGTGTGCGCAGTTCGGCTCGAATCCCAGCAGGTCTAGAAGGACGGGCGACCACCGGGGGTGCTCACCAGTGTCCCGATCTTCTCACCACGCACGGCACGCGCGATGTTCCCCTCGGTGAGCAGGTTGAACACCATGATCGGCATGTTGTTGTCCATGCACAGGCTGAACGCGGTGGCGTCGGCGACGTTGAGGCCGCGCTCCAGCACCTCGCGGTGGGTGATGTGGTCGAACATCAGCGCGTCCGGGTCGGTCTTGGGGTCGGCGGTGTAGATGCCGTCCACCGCCTTGGCCATCAGCACGACCTCGCACCCGATCTCCAGCGCCCGCTGCGCGGCGGTGGTGTCGGTGGAGAAGTACGGCATGCCCGCGCCGCCGCCGAAGATGACCACGCGGCCCTTCTCCAGGTGGCGCATGGCGCGGCGGGGGATGTAGGACTCGGCGACCTGGCCCATGGTGATGGCGGTCTGCACGCGGGTCTCGATGCCGTGCTCGCGCTCCAGGAAGTCCTGCAACGCGAGGCAGTTCATGACGGTGCCGAGCATGCCCATGTAGTCGGCGCGGCTGCGGTCCATGCCGCGCTGCTGGAGCTCGGCGCCCCGGAAGAAGTTGCCGCCACCGATGACGACGGCGACCTGGACACCTGTTCGGACGACCGCGGCGATCTGGCGGGACACGGTCTGCACGACGTCGGGGTCAACGCCCACGCCGCCGCCACCGAACATCTCGCCACCGAGCTTGAGCATGACCCGGCGGTAACCACCGGACTCGGCGTTGTCTGGCCCCGGGTGGGCTACCTCTGCGCTCACAGGTCCTCCTCTGGACACGGCAAGGGCGGGGTTGCATCCTCGCGCAACCCCGCCCTCACGCGAATCAGGCCTCGCCGACCTCGAACCGGGCGAAGCGGGTGACGGCGATCCCGGCCTCGTCCAGCACAGCCTTGACGGTCTTCTTGGACTCGGTCACGGAAGCCTGCTCCAGGAGCACGACGTCCTTGAAGAAGCCGTTCACGCGGCCCTCGACGATCTTGGGCAGGGCCGCCTCCGGCTTGCCCTCCTCGCGCGAGGTCTCCTCGGCGATGCGGCGCTCGTTGGCGACGACGTCGGCCGGCACCTCGTCGCGGGTGAGGTAGCGGGGGCGCATCGCGGCGATCTGCATGGCGGCGCCGCGGGCGGCCTCCTCGCTGTCACCGGTGTACTCGACCACGACGCCCACGGCGGGCGGCAGGTCGGCGGCACGGCGGTGCAGGTAGGTGGTCACGGTGCCGTCGAAGACGGCGACCTTGGCCAGCTCCAGCTTCTCCCCGATCTTGGCGGACAGCTCCTGCACGGCGGCGTCGACGGTCTGGCCGTCGAGGTCGGTCGCCTTGAGCACCTCGACGTCCGCGGGGCGGGAGGCCTTGGCGACGGCGACGATCCGGGACGCCAGGTCCTGGAAGTCGGAGTTCTTGGCGACGAAGTCCGTCTCGCAGCGCAGCTCGATCATCACGCCGTCCTCGGCGGCCACCAGGCCGTTGGAGGTCGTGCGCGCGGCGCGCTTGTCGACGTCCTTCGCACCCTTGATGCGCAGGATCTCGACCGCCTTGTCGAAGTCGCCGTCAGCCTCGTCCAGCGCCTTCTTGCAGTCCATCATGCCTGCGGCGGTCAGCTCGCGCAGGCGCTTCACGTCAGCGGCGGTGTAGTTCGCCATCGTGCGGTTTTCCGTTCCTTCTGCGGGATACGCGCGGGGATAGTGCCCGGTGCACGCCGCGCCCGCGAGTCGGCGGGCGCGGCGTGCGACGGATCAGGACTGGACGGTCTCGGAACCCTCGGCGGCGGGCTTCTCCGTCGACTCGGCGCCGACGAGCAGCTCCTGCTCCCACTCGGCCAGCGGCTCGTCGGTGGCGACACCCGGCTCCGGCTTGTCGTCACCGGCGGCGGCGCCGGCGCGCGCGCCGGAACGGGCCATGAGGCCGGCGGCGGCGGCCTCGGCGACGACCTTGGTCAGCAGCGCGGCGGACCGGATGGCGTCGTCGTTGCCCGGGATCGGGTAGTCGACCTCGTCCGGGTCGCAGTTGGTGTCGAGGATCGCGACGATCGGGATGTTCAGCTTGCGCGCCTCACCGACCGCGATGTGCTCCTTCTTGGTGTCCACGATCCACACGGCGCTGGGCACCTTGGACATGTCGCGGATACCGCCGAGCGTGCGCTCCAGCTTGTCCTTCTCGCGGTTCATCATCAGGATTTCCTTCTTGGTGAAACCCTGGAAACCGCCGGTCTGCTCCATCGACTCCAGCTCCTTGAGCCGCTGGAGGCGCTTGTGCACGGTGGAGAAGTTGGTGAGCATGCCGCCCAGCCAGCGCTGGTTCACGTAGGGCATGCCGACGCGGAGCGCCTCGTTGGCGATGGCCTCCTGCGCCTGCTTCTTGGTGCCGATGAACAGGATGGACCCGCCGTGCGCGACGGTCTCCTTCACGAACTCGTAGGCGCGGTCGATGTACGACAGCGTCTGCTGGAGGTCGATGATGTAGATGCCGTTGCGCTCGGTGAAGATGTAGCGCTTCATCTTCGGGTTCCAGCGCCGGGTCTGGTGCCCGAAGTGCACGCCGCTGTCGAGCAGCTGCTTCATGGTGACGACGGCCATGGCCGGTTACGCACCTCTTCGATCAGGCGCGCCGGGTGGCCCGGCACGCGTTCCGGTTGGTCGCGGCGTTCCGGGTCGGACCGCCGCCCTGGTGCCCCTGCCGCCGCCCGAACCGGAGTTTCACCTCAGGACCGCCGGACGCCGTGACTCGACCACGAGAGGTGGATCGGATCTGCAATGGCACGCGAAGTCGCCCCGCACTCACACGGGCCGCGCAACGAGTGTACGCCGCTCCCGGCGACCTTCCGAACCGCCCCTCAAGTTGTCCACAGCCCCGGAGTTGTCCACAGCCGGCGACCACCCCCTGGCACCCCTCCGCCCAGGTGAGGACCGTCGAACACATGACCACCCGGAACCCGCTCACCACGGCTCTCCGCCCAGCCACCCGCCTGACCGTGGCCGCGGTCCTCACAGCCCTCCTGACCTGCGCGGCACCCGCGACGGCCGGCCCAAGCCGCTACGCCTGGCCACTCGCGCCACCCCACACGGTGCTGCGGCCCTTCCACGCCCCCGCGACGCCCTACGGCCCGGGTCACCGGGGCGTTGACCTGGCCGCCCCCGCCGGCACCCCGGTCCTCGCGGCAGCCGACGGCACGGTGACCTTCACCGGCCAGGTGGCCGACCGCCGGGTGGTCACGCTGTCCCACGCGGGAGGCGTCCGAACCACCTACGAACCGGTCACCCCGACGGTCGCGATCGGCCGCACCGTGACCCGCGGCAGCCCGATAGCCACCCTCACCCCCGGCCACGAAGGCTGCCCGACCACGTGCCTCCACTGGGGCGCGCACCGGACAACGCCCAAGGCCGGCCGCACGTACCTGGACCCGCTGCGGCTGCTGTCGGCCACGCGCGTCCGCCTGCTGCCGACCGGCCCGCCGGGTTAGGAGTCGAGCTGCTCGTTCAGCTTCGTCCGCAGGCGCAGGACCGCCCGGGTGTGCAGTTGGCAGACCCGCGACTCGGTCACGCCCAGCACCTTGCCGATCTCCGCGAGCGTCAGGTTCTCGAAGTAGTACAGCGTCACGACGACCCGGTCGCGCTCGGCGAGTTGGGCGATCGCGTCGGCGAGCTGGCGGCGGCTGTCCTGGTCGACCAGGGTCGCGATCGGGTCCTCCGCGCCCTCGTCGGGCAGGGACTCGGCGAGCGACGCGCCCGCGCCACCGGCGCTGCGACCGGCGGCGATCAGCTCGTCCAGCGCCACGACGCTGGTGAGCTGGAGCTGGGCGTACAGCTCGCGCAGCTCGGCCAAGCCGATCTTGAGCTCGGCGGCCAGCTCGCGGTCGGTCGGCGTGCGCTGGAGGCGGCCACCGAGCCGTTCGAGGGCGCGCTCGACGTCCCGGGCGCGGCTGCGCACCGATCTCGGCACCCAGTCCTGGGAGCGCAGGTCGTCGAGGATCGCGCCCCGGATGCGCTGCATCGCGTAGGTCTCGAACTTCAGCCCGCGTTCGGGTTCGAACTTCTCGATGGCGTCGACCAGGCCGAAGATGCCGGACTGGATGAGGTCGGCGACGTCCACGTGCGCGGGCAGGCCGGTGCCGACACGACCGGCGACGTACTTGACCAGCGGCGCGTAGTGCAGGACCAGGCGGTCGCGCAGCGCCTGGTCGTGGGACTGGCCGTAGGTGTGCCAGAGGGCGATGATCCCGGCTTCCACGTCGTCGGCGGTGCGCGACTCCGAGGCCGGGTGTGCGGGGCGTGCGGACGGTGGGATCACCGCGTCGTCGTCGGCCATCGGGTCCGAGGTTGGCAGGTCGTGGGCGGCTGGGTCGAGAGCGGTCGCGGCGAGCGCGGCCAAGTCGAGCGCGGCCGGGTCGTGGGCGGACTGGTCGCGGGCAGCCGGGTCGGCGGCGAGCGCGGCGGCGGCCGGGTCGGCGGCGAGCGGCTCGCCCTCGGGGTCGGCGGTCTCACCACGGTCGGCGGCTCGGGCGCGGTCGCCGGCTTTGGCCCGGTCGGCGGCATCGGCGCGGTCGTGGAGGTGGCCGTTGCGCCGGGGGTCGTCGGAGGCTGCGTGACCGTTCGTCCCGGTCGGCTCGGGCGCGGCCGTCGCGGGCGCCTTCGACGAGGTCCCGACGTGCGCGGCGGTAGGAGAGGTCACGGTTGCGGTCCGCGAACCTCCCCCTGCGACGTCAGGAGCGGGGGTGGGTTCGGTCATGGATCGCCTTCAACCGGTCGACGGTGACGTGTGTGTAGAGCTGGGTCGTTGCGAGCGTAGCGTGACCGAGGAGCTCTTGGACGGTGCGCAGGTCCGCTCCCCCTTCCAACAGGTGCGTGGCCGCCGAGTGCCGCAGACCGTGCGGGCCGGTGTCGGCCGACTCCGGTACCGCACCCACTACATCGTGAACAACCCGCCTGGCGGTACGCGGATCGAGCCGACCGCCGCGCGCACCGAGGAACAGCGCCCGGTGTGAACGGTCGCTGACCAGCGCGGATCGGCCCTGTTCCACCCAGCGCCGTACCGCCCGTTCAGCCGGAACGCCGAACGGGACGGTGCGTTCGCGCCTGCCCTTGCCCAGAACCCGGATCACCCTTTGGGAGTAGTCGATGTCGTCGAGGTCGAGGCCGCACAGCTCGGCGACCCGAACACCTGTGGCGTAGAGCAACTCCACCACGGCTTGGTCACGCAGCGCAACCGGATCGCCCTGTTCCGCACCTACTTCCGCTGCTGTCATCGCCGCCTTCGCCTGCTCCGGACGGAGCACGGTGGGCAGCGTCCGGTGCGGTCGCGGCGCGGCCAGGCGCGGGCCGGGGTCGGTCGCCAACAGGCCGGCGCGGGTCGCCCACGCCGTGAACGCGCGGGCGGAGGCCGCGCGCCGGGCGAGCGTGGTGCGGCTCGCGCCCGCCGCGTGCTGGGCGGCCAGCCACGAGCGGAGTCCGGCGAGGTCGACGGCCTCCACCGCGACGTCGCCGGGCGTGCCGGACGCGAGGTGGACCAGCAGGGCCACGACGTCGGCGAGGTACGCGCGGACCGTGTGCGGGGACAGCGCGCGTTCCACCGCGAGGTGGCGTTCGTAGCGGTCGACGACGGCGGCCACGTCCTCGGGCAGTTCGCGGCGCAGGCCGACCAGGTCGATGCGGGGTGTCCGAGCGGGCGGCGGCGGGGACATAGACCCTGACGCTGCGCTCTCAGGCGGACTTGGTCAAGTATCGCCACGCGAACTCCCTTCCTGGGAGCGCTTCCAGCCCGCGTCCACCCGCTCGGCCAAGTCGATCAGCTCCAATTCGGGCAGCAGGGCGCGGACGCGGGACAGCTCGACCCCGGACTCGATCGAGATCGCCTCGGCGCTCGTGCCCGACCGCAGGCCCAACGCCTCGTAGACGCGCAACGCCTCGCCCTGTGGAAGTCCGACTTCGGTGTTCCGCGTGGCCTCGACAAGATCGACGCCGAGCCGTCCGGTCGACTCGATGATCTCGGCCACACTGGTCACCGGCTGCGCCTCGCCGGAGCGCAGCAGCTCGTGGCAGCCGGACGACGTCGAGGACGTGACCGGTCCCGGCACCGCCATCAGCACCCGTCCCAGCGCCGACGTCGAGGCGGCGGTGTTCTTCGCCCCGCTGCGCCGCCCGGCCTCCACCACGACCGTGCCCTCGCCGAGCGCGGCGATGAGCCGGTTGCGCGTGATGAACCGGTACCGCGCCGGTCGGCAGCCGGGCGGGTACTCGCTCACCACGAGACCGTGCTGCGGGATGCGTTCGAGCAGCCCCTGGTGGCCCGCCGGGTAGGCGATGTCCACCCCGCACGCGAGCACGGCGATCGTCGGACCACCCGCCGCCAGCGCGCCCCGGTGAGCAGCGCCGTCGATGCCGTACGCGGCCCCGGACACCACCGTCACCCCGGCCTCGGCCAGCCCGAACCCGAACTCGGCCGCGACGTGCTGGCCGTACCCGGTCGCCGACCGACTGCCCACCACCGCGACCGCCCGCTCGGTCAGCGCGGCGAGGTCCCCGCTCCCCCGCACCCACACCGCGAGCGGGGCCAGGCCGCACCGGAGCCCGTGGGCGGCGGCGATGGTGAGCGCGTTGAACGGCCACTCGGGCCACTCGTCGTCCTCGGGCACGACCAGCCGACCACCGATCTCCTCGACCGCCGCGAGGTCCTCCTCGGCCCGGTACTCGCCGCGCCGGGCGGAGGTCTGGTTGGCGACGGAACCCGGCACGTCCCCGGACCGGACCCGCCGCGCGGCCTCGACCGGCCCGCGCTCGGCGACGAACTCGCTCAACGCGGGCGCTGGCGGCTCGGCGACCCGCGACAGGTAGGCCCGAGCGAGCCGAACGTCATCCCCACTCACGGCCCACCACCACCGAACCGGCACCCGCCACCAGAACACGGCTCACAACCCTCGGCGCACAACGGCCACCCGCCGCGACGAACCGCCCACCAACACCGACCACCACGGGCGGTCCGACACGGACACCGACCGCCACCACCACCAACGTCACCAACGCCGAGCGACGACCCGCCACTCACGCCGCCCGGGTGCGCGCCGGTAGCGCCGCTGTGAGGGCCAGGGCTGCCGCTGCCCGGGCTGGGGCTGCCGCCGTGCGCACCGGCGATACCGCTGCGCGGGTTCGCGGGACCGTTGTGCGCGCCGCCGGTGCCGCTGTGTGGGCCGGTTGTGCAGCGGTGGCACGTGCGTGGGGGTTCGGGTGGTGGCGGGGTCGGGTTCGGGGGTTGTCGGGTTGGGCGCAGGGTTCGGTGATGGTGGTGGGGGTTGAAGGGGCAGTTCGGGGGGTTGCAGTCGGTGGTCATGGCGTGTCGGCCTTTCCGGGGTCGGGGTCGGGGTCGGGGTCGGAGGTGTGGGGAGCGGGAGCGCGGGGAGCGGGCGTGTGGGAGGCCTGGGTGTGGGAGGCCTGGATGCGGGTGGCTGGTCGGGGGACTGGGTGGCCGAGCGTCCATGTGCGGGTGGCGGGGTGTAGGCGGCGGAGGGTTGGGCGGCCTGCGTAGGGGCCCTCGTTCGCTGTGTCGGGTGGGGGTGGGTGGTGGTGTGGTTTGGGGGTTATCTGGCGTACGCGCCAGGTGTGGGGGCCGGTCATGCGCTTCTCCGTTCTCGGAATTCGAGGGCCGCCGCCACGTGGTCCTCGGTGGGCAGGTCGGTCCCGGCCAGGTCGGCCAGGGTCCAGGCGACGCGCAGGCAGCGGTCCGCGCCTCTGCCGGTCAGCGCTCCCCGGGAGAGGGCCCGGTCGAGCAGGGATGTCGCCTGCCTCGGCAGGCGGTATTCGCGGCGGAGGATCGGGCCCGGGACCTCCGCGTTCGTGCGCCAGCCGTGGCGGGACCAGCGCGCGTGGGCACGGGCGCGGGCGTCGGCCACGCGTTCGCGGACCGTTTCCGTGGATTCCGGTTCCGGGAGACCGGCATCCATCATCACGGTGAGCGGCCGCATGAGAACGCGTAGGTCCACGCGGTCCAGGAGTGGGCCGGAGAGTTTTGATTGGTAGCGACGTCTGACACCCGGCAGGCACGTGCAGTCGATGTCCTTCGCGGGCGCGCAAGGGCATGGATTCGTGGCCAATACGAGTTGGAAGCGGGCCGGATAGCGCGCCACACCGTCCCTCCTGGCGATTCGGACCTCCCCTTCCTCCAGGACCGTGCGCAGGGCGTCGAGTTTCGTCGGACCGAATTCCGAGGCCTCGTCGATGAAGAGGACCCCTTTGTGCGCCCGGCTGACCGCGCCCGGTTTCGCCAAGCCGGAACCGCCGCCCACCAGGGCCACCGTGGAAGTGGACGGGTGCAGGGACACGAACGGCGGTGTGGCGACTAGTGGTGTTTCCGGTGTGAGGAGGCCGGCGACCGAGTGGACCGCCGTGACGCCCAGCGCGTCCTCCGGACCCAACGGCGGCAAGAGGCTCACCAGGCGTTCGGCCAACATCGTCTTCCCCGTACCGGGTGGGCCGGTGAGCAGGACGTGGTGCCCACCCGCCGCGGCGACCTCCAGCGCCCACCTCGCCTCCGGCTGGCCGACCACGTCGGCCAGGTCCGGACCGGGTGGCGGCTGGGCCGGGGTGAACGGTGGCGGCTCGCGCAGGGCCGTCGGGTCGCCGTCCAGCCAGCGCAGCAGGTCGCCCAGCGAATCCGCCCCGTACAGGTCGAGGCCGTCCACCAGGGCCGCTTCGCGCAGGGATGCCGTCGGGACCACCGCGCGGGGCAGGCCGGCGCGGCGGGCCGCGAGGAGCGCCGGCAGGACGCCGCGCACCGAGCGGACCCGGCCGTCCAAGGCCAGCTCGCCGAGCAGGACCGTGCCTTCCAGGCGCTCACCGGGGACTGCCTGTGAGGCCGCCAGCACTACGCAGGCCAAGGCCAGGTCGTAGCTGGAACCGACCTTCGGCAGCGAGGCGGGCGACAGGCCGAGGGTGACCCGTTGGGTGGGCCACTCGTGCCCGCTGTTGCGGATGGCCGCGCGCACCCGGTCCTTCGACTCCTGGAGTGCCGTGTCGGGCAGCCCGATGAGCCTGGTGAGGACGGCGCCCGCGCCCACGTCCGCCTCGATCTCCACCGGTACGCCGTCCACCCCGAAGAGGGCGACGCACCACGCTCGTGCCAGTGCCATCTCAGGCTCCTCGCACGTGGTGCAGCCGGACCGGGCCCGAGGGCGGCCACAGGATGCCGATGACGTCGAACCGGATGCGCATCCAACCCAGGCCGTGGGCCCTCAGCCAACGACGGGCCAGGTCGCCTATTCGACCCAGCTTCTCCGGGGTCACCGCTTCCAGGGGGTGGTCGTGGGTGGTTCCCGAACGGCATTTGACTTCGCAGACGACCAGTTGTTCGCGATCGGTCGCCACGACGTCCAGTTCGCCGGCCTTGCAGCGCCAATTGCGGGACAGGACCACCAGGCCCTGCTCTTCCAGATACCGGCAGGCCAGGTCTTCACCGCGCCTGCCGAGTTCCTGCGTGCTCATTTCCGCCTCCGGGTGTGTCGAGTGGTGTGTCTCGACTGTGGCGGAGGAGGGAAGGGGGTGCCAGGAGCGGAACTGGGATTGTGGACAACTTCAGGGCTGTGGACAACTGGGTCGCCGATGGCGGCGGAAGACGGAAAAGCGGAAGGGGTCCACCCGATCGGGTGGACCCCTTCCGCAAGCGGAGCGGCGGGTCAGGAGTTGAACGGGCCGTCCTCGGGCAGGCGCAGATCGGGCTTGTCGAGTTCTTCGACGTTCACGTCCTTGAAGGTGATCACCCGCACGTTCTTCACGAACCTCGCGGGTCGGTACATGTCCCACACCCAGGCGTCGGACATCCGCACCTCGAAGTAGACCTCGCCGTCCGCGTTGCGGACCTGCACGTCCACCGAGTTGGCCAGGTAGAACCGCCGCTCGGTCTCCACGACGAACGAGAACTGGCTGACGATGTCGCGGTACTCCTTGTACAGCGACAACTCCATCTCGGTCTCGTACTTTTCGAGATCCTCTGCACTCATTACGCCTCCGCGCGGGTCGTGCTCATCGAGTCCGCGCCCCTCCTCGTCGCGAGCCTGCCACCGCTGGTCTGCGGCGATGTTCCATTCTGGACCACGGCGGCGGAAAGCACGTCGCGCGCCACCCGGTGCGGCGCGGTCAACCCGTGCCGGGCCGCCGCCTGCGCCACGTTCGCATACGACCAGCGGTGCTCCGCGCTCGGCCCGTGTTCCAGCAGCGCGGCCTGGTGCTCGGCGGTGCTGTAGCCCTTGTGCACGTCGAACCCGTACACGGGGTGTTCGTCGTGCAACGACGCCATGATGCGGTCCCTGGTGACCTTGGCCAGCACCGACGCCGCGGCCACGCACGCCGCCACCCGGTCGCCCTTGACCACCGGCATGTTCGGCGCGGTCAGGCCCGGCACCGGGAACCCGTCGGTCAGCACGTAACCGGGGTGCGCGGACAACTGCGCCACGGCCCGCCGCATGCCCTCGATGTTCGCCACGTGCACGCCGATCAGGTCCACCTCGGCCGAGGGCACCACGATCACCGCGTAGTCGACGGCGCGCTTGAGCACCAGGTCGTACATGCGGTCGCGGGCGGCGGCGGTGAGCAGCTTGGAGTCCGTCAGGCCCTCGAACCGCGCGGCGTCACCCGGCTTGAGCACGCAGGAGGCGATCACCAGCGGCCCGGCGCACGCACCGCGCCCGGCCTCGTCCACCCCGGCCACCGGGCCGAGGCCGCGCCGGTCCAACGCGGCCTGGAACGCCCAGATGCCCGCGGTCTGCCGTACCTGCGCGCGAGGCGGCTTGCGGATCACCACCCGACCTTATCCCAGCCGCCCGGGGCCGGGACCGCGCGTGCCGACCTCAGCCACGGCGGTCGCGGAACAACCGGACGCGGGCGCGGACGCGACGGCTCACCAACAGCACCGGCCACGCCCCCAGCAGGCCGACACCCAGCGGCACGGCCGACTGCCACGCCGGCGCGCCCAACGCCACGACCTGCGGGTTGTGGTCGCCCACGCCCTGCCAGCGCGACGGCGGCAGCACGATCACCCGCGCCTTGCCCACGACGTTGTCCACCGGCACCAGCCCGGCCTGCGGACCCTTGTCCCGCGCCTGGCACCGCGAGTCGCACGAGTCGTTGCGGTTGTCGCCCAGCACGAACAGGTACCCCTCGGGCACCCGGACCTCGGCGAACGAGTCCTGCGAAGTCCCGCGCCCCGGCTCCCAGTACAGGTACGGCTCGTCCAGCGGCTTGCCGTCGACCATCACGCGGTTCTGGTTGTCGCAGCACGACACCGTCTGCCCGCCGACCGCCACGATCCGCTTGACGAAGTCCTCCTTGTTCGCCGTCGGCACCCCGACCAGCGAACCCAGCCCCTGGAAGAACCCGACCACCGGGTTGCTCGGCTCCACCGGCGCGAACTCCTGGTTGATCCAGGCGTCGGGGCCGTGGAAGACCACCACGTCACCCGGCGCCGGGTCGGTGAAGTTGTAGGTGACCTTGTCCACCAGCACGCGGTCGCCGAAGCACGGCGAGGTGCAGCCGTGCAGCGTCTGCTCCATCGACTCCGACGGGATCATGTAGACCCGCGCCAGGAACGTCTGGATCAGGAACGCGAGCCCGACCGCCACGACGATCAGGACCGGCAGCTCACGCCAGAAGGAGCCCTTCTTCTTCTCCTTCTTGCGGGCGCGCCGACGCCACGCCTCGATCTTCTCCTCGTCGGAGGCGCGGGACGAGTCCTCGTCGGAGGGGCCGTGCGAAGGTGCGACGTCTACCACCGGCCCAGCGTACCGATCACCCCTGTGTGGACCTGGTCAACCGGCGGCGCAGCCGCTTGCCGAAGAACACCAGCGGGAACGCCCCGAGCAGGCCCACGCCCAGCGGGACCCCGGACTGCCAGGCGGGCGCGCCCAGCGCCACGGCCTGCGGGTTGTGGTCGCCGATGCCCTGCCAGCGCGACGGCGGCAGCACGATCACGCGCGCCTTGCCGATCACGTTCTCCTCGGGCACGACGCCGTTGACGCCGCCACCGCCCTGCCGACGGGAGTCGGTGGAGTTGGTGCGGTTGTCGCCCATCACCCACAGGTGGCCCTCGGGCACCTTGACCGGCGCGAACGGCTCGTGGTCCTCGGGACCGGTGCCGGGCTGCCAGTAGATGTACGGCTCGTCCAGCGGCTTGCCGTCGACCTTGACGCGGTGCTGGTCGTCGCAGCACTCGACGGTCTGCCCGCCCACCGCGATGACGCGCTTGACGAAGTCGCGCTCGTCCGGCGGCGCGAGGCCGACCAGGGACATCAGGCCCTGGAAGCCGCGCACGACGGGGTTGTCGGACCGGGGCGACTGGAAGTCGTTCTGGCCCCACGCCTCGGGGCCGCGGAACACCACGACCTCACCCGGTTCGATCTCGCCGAAGTCGTAGACCAGCTTGTCGACCAGGACGCGGTCGCCGAAGCACGGGGAGGTGCAGCCGTGCAGCGTCTGCTCCATGGACGCCGACGGGATGACGTACACCCGCGCGAGGAACGTCTGGATCAGGAACGTCAGCGCCAGGGCCGTCACCGCCAGCACGAGCAGCTCGCGCCACAGCGGGGGCTTCTTCTTCTGGGGTTTGACCTGGGGCTGCTCGCCCGACGCCGAGCCCTCGACGGGCTCGGCGTCGGGTTCCTGACCGTCTTCGCCGGCGGAGCGGTGCACGGGTTCTGCCACGTGGGGCAGGCTATCGGTAACGCGTGAATCCGGCGTCAGGAGGCCGGCTTGGCCTCGCGCTTCTCCTTGATCTTGGCGGCCTTGCCGCGCAGGTCGCGGAGGTAGTACAGCTTCGCGCGACGCACGTCGCCGCGGGAGGCGACCTCGATCTCCGCGATGTTCGGGGAGTGCACCGGGAAGGTGCGCTCGACGCCCACGCCGAAGGAGACCTTGCGGACGGTGAAGGTCTCGCGGATGCCACCGCCCTGGCGGCGGATGACCACGCCCTGGAAGACCTGGACGCGCTCGCGGTTGCCCTCGATGACGCGGACGTGGACCTTCAGCGTGTCGCCCGGCCGGAAGCTCGGGATGTCGGAGCGCAGCGACTGGGCGTCAAGAGCGTCCAGGGTGTTCATGGTCCGTCCTCTACGTTTCATTCACTTCCCCAGAGGCGCGTGCCATCTCAACTTGCGCACGTGCGTGGGGGCGGGCTCAAAGCGCACACCGGCAGACCCGGGTGCAGCAACCTGTCCAGTGTGCCAGACGGGGCTGTCGGCGACGAAATCGGGGCTCAGCGCAGGTCGTCGAGCAGCTTGCGGTCGTGCTTGTCCAGCGCGTCCTCGGGGAGGGCGGCGAGCAGGTCCGGGCGGCGCTCCCACGTGCGGCGCAGCGCCTGGTCGCGCCGCCAGCGGTCGATCGCCTTGTGGTTGCCCGAGCGCAGCACGTCCGGCACCGCGAGGTCGCGCCACACCTCGGGGCGGGTGTAGGAGGGGCCTTCCAGCAGGCCGTCGGAGAAGGAGTCCTGCGCGGCGGACGCGGGGTTGCCCAGCACGCCGGGCAGCAGCCGAACCACGGCTTCCACGATCACCAGCACGGCGACCTCGCCGCCGACCAGCACGTAGTCGCCGATGGACACCTCGTCCACACGCATGCGGCGGGACGCGTCGTCCACCACACGCTGGTCGATGCCCTCATAACGGCCGCACGCGAACACCAAACGCTCTTCAGCGGCGTACTCGTGCGCCAAAGCCTGCCTGAAGGGACGCCCGGCGGGCGTGGGAACGATGAGACGCGGCGGCTTCTCCCCCGCGCACACCTCGTCAAGCGCGTCACCCCACACCTGGGGCTTCATGACCATACCCGGACCGCCGCCGTAAGGGCTGTCGTCGACCGCCTTGTGCACGTCGTGCGTCCACTTGCGCAGGTCGTGCACATCGACGCTGATCAGGCCCTTGTCGATGGCCTTGCCGAGCAGCGCGGCGCGCAGCGGGTCCAGGTACTCCGGGAAGATCGTGACGACGTCAATCCGCATCGAGCAGGCCTTCGGGCGGGTCGAGCACGACGCGCTTCCCGGGCACGTCGACAGTGGGCACGATCTGCTTGACGAACGGGACCAGCACCTCGCCGCCGTCCCGTTCGATGACCAGCAACTCCCCGGCGGGACCGTGCACGACCTCCTGGACGGTGCCCACGAGCGTGCCGTCGAGCAGTTCGGCGCGCAGGCCTTCCAGCTCGTGGTCGTAGAACTCGTCCGGGTCGTCGGTGGGCGGCAGGTCCTCGGTGCTGACGAACAGCAGCGTGCCGCGCAGCAGCTCCGCGACGTCCCTGGTCAGGACTTCCTCGAAACGCACCAGCAGCCGCCCGGAGTGGTTCCGGGCGGCTGCGACGGTGAGGGTGCGACGCGTGCCGTCACGCAGCTTGCCGACCAGCGCCGAGCCCGCGGCGAACCGCTGCTCGGGCGAATCGGTGCGCACGTCCACGGCCAGTTCGCCGCGGATGCCGTGCGCCTTGGCCACGCGGCCGACGACGACGTCCATGCGCGCGCTCAGCGGTCGGTGTCGACCACGTCGACGCGCACGCCACGACCACCGATGCCGGCCATCACGGTGCGCAGCGCGGTCGCGGTGCGGCCGGAGCGGCCGATCACCTTGCCGAGGTCGTCCGGGTGGACGTGGACCTCCAGCGTGCGACCGCGCCGGGTCGTGACCAGGTTCACCCGGACGTCGTCCGGGTGGTCGACGATGCCCCGAACGAGGTGTTCGAGGGCGTCAGCCAACAAGCTCACGCCTCGTCCTTGGGAGCCTCGGCCTCATCCGACTTCTTGGCGGCCTTCTTCTTCGGCGTGGTCGCCTCGGTCGTCGGCGCGTCACCGGCCGCGGCGAGCGCGGCGGCGAACAGGTCGGCCTTGGACGGCTTGGGCTCCTTGACCTTCAGGGTGCCCTCGGCGCCCGGCAGGCCCTTGAACTTCTGCCAGTCGCCGGTGATCTCCAGGATGCGCTGGACGGACTCGGTCGGCTGCGCGCCGACGCCCAGCCAGTACTGCGCCCGCTCGGACTTGACCTCGATGAACGAGGGCTCCTCCTTCGGGTGGTACTTGCCGATCGTCTCGATGGCCTTGCCGTTGCGGCGGGTGCGCGCGTCGGCGACGACGATCCGGTAGTACGGCTGACGGATCTTGCCAAGCCGCTGAAGCTTGATCTTGACGGCCACGGGTGTGGGTACTCCTCAGGCTCTCTCTTGCATCGTGCGGGCGCTCCTCACCCGAGTGGGGCACGGGTGGGAGGACCCAGAGGTCTTGGCGCCAGGGCACGGTGAGAGGGACCGACCACGGCGAACAGCCAACCATTCTGCCAGACGGGGTCACTCGACCACGAATCGGGCCACTCCGACGCCCGATCCGGTCAACGCGGCCCGCACCGCGCGGGCGTGTTCGACGGCCCCGGGAGTGTCCCCGTGCAGGCACAGCGAGTCCACCTCGACGGGCACGACGTCACCCGTCACGGCGACGATCTCACCCTTCTCAGCGAGCCGCAGCACCTGCTCCACCACGGCGTCCGTGCTGGTCAGGACCGCCCCGGGCCGCGTGCGCGGCACCAGCGTGCCCTCAGGGGTGTAGGCGCGGTCCGCGAACGCCTCGCGCACCGGCCGCAGGCCCGCGTCGGCGGCGTGACGAAGAAGACGCGACCCGGGCAGCCCGAGCACCGGCAGGTCCCCGAACGCCCGCACACCCGCGACCACGGCCGCCGCTTGCGCGTCGTGGTGCACGGTCGCGTTGTAGAGCGCCCCGTGCGGCTTCACGTACGACACCCGCGTCCCGGCCGCGCGGGCGCACGCCTCCAGCGCGCCGATCTGGTACAGCACCTCGTCGGCCAGCTCGCCCGGGTCCGCGTCGATGAACCGCCGCCCGAACCCGGCCAGGTCCCGGTAGGACACCTGAGCGCCCACGGCGACCCCGCGCGCGGCGGCCTCCGCGCACACCCGGCGCATCGTGGACGGGTCGCCCGCGTGGAACCCGCACGCCACGTTCGCGCTGGTCACGATGTCCAGCAGGGCGGCGTCGTCGCCGAGCTTCCAGATGCCGAACCCCTCGCCGAGGTCGGAGTTCAGGTCGATCACGTGGGCATCACCCCGATGGAGACCAGCAGCAGCGTCAGGCCGGGCAGGAAGTTGTTGACCACGTGCGCCACGACGCTCGCGGTGAGCCGGCGGGTGATCAGCCGGGCGATGCCGATCGGCAGGGCGATCACGATCAGCAGGGACGTGCGCAGCGGCTCCAGGTGGCTGGCCGCGAAGATCAGCGTGGTCAGCACGAACGCGGCCCACTGGCTCCAGCCCTGCCGCTCGATCGCGCCCCACAGCAGCCCCCGGTAGATCAGCTCCTCGCAGATCGGCCCGACGAAGCACACGTACAGGAACATCGCGATGGCGGCGGCCAGCGGCAGCGCCGCGCCGTCCACCAACTCGCCGATCGCCGAGGTGGCGTTCTGGTCGCCCACGACGCGCGACCAGACCAGCGCCGCCAGGTAGGTCAGCACCAGGCCCAGCGCGCCGAGCTTGAGGCCGACCTTGACGTCCGCCCAGTTCCACGCCAGCCGCAGGTCCACCAGCGGCCCGTTGCCGCGCACGCGCGTGATGACGACCGCGACGGCGGCGGCCAGGACGGTCGGCGCCATCGAGCCGACCAGGATGAACGCCACCGAGGAACCGATGTCGGTGCCGGACGTGCGCGCGACCGCGGTGATGAACACCGCCGAGAGCACGAACACCGCTTCGACCAGCAGGAACGCGCCAAAGCCCCAACGCTGCCCGGTGCGCTCGGGCACCGGCTCGCGGCCGACGGCGCGCACGCCCTCGATCAGCCCTGTCGGGGGTTCATCCGGAGGATTCACAGTCGATAACCCTAGCTACGAGGCGCCTACGTACAGGTAGACGGCGGGGAGGAGGTTGTTGGCCGCGTGCGCCACGACGCTCGCCGCGACCCGCCCGGTGATCATCCGGGCGGCCCCGATGGCGAGACCCTGGGCGAACAGGCTGATGGTGCGCCACGACTCTTCGTGGAGGAACGCGAAGATCAGCGCCGTGAGGCCCAGGATGGCGTACCTGGGGACTTTGTAGTGCTCCAGCGCGCTCCACAGGGCGCCTCTGGTGAGGAGTTCCTCCGTCAGGGGCGCACCGAGGAAGACGAACAGCGCCGCGCACGCCAGCCAAATGGACTGACCGCCGCTCAACGCGCCGATCCGCTCCAGCGAGGAACCGGAGTCGCGGTTGATGCGGAGCAGCACGACTCCGAGTACCCACGCGGCGAGCAGCGACAACCCGCCACAGGCCAAACCCACCTTGATGTCACGCGCGCGGGGGACGAGCCCGAAGTCCCGCTCCGGACCGTCACCATGCCACCGGGAGACGACGACGGGACCCAGGCCGAGCAGGACGTTGGGCAGGAAGACCAGGAGCAGCAACGGGCCGAGCACGGGCGGGTCGGTGACGTCGACCTCGGCGAACCGGTCGGCCGTGACGGCGGTGAAGACCAGCGAGGACAGGTGGTAGCCGCCCAGTCCGACGAACAGCGCGAGGAAGCCCCAATGCGCCCGCCCGGTGTCCTGCCGTTCCTCCACTCGTCCGAACGTAGCGGCACCGGCTGAACGGACCCTGTGCAGGGCTCAAGATCACCCTGACGGCCGCACGGTCAGTGGATGCGACCGCGCAGCATCACGAGCTTGGGGTGCCTCAGGGCGGCCAGGTCGGCCCGGGGATCGGTCTCGTAGACCACGACGTCCGCCGCCGCGCCCTCGGTCAGCGACGGGAAGCCCAGCCACTCCCGCGCGGCCCACGAAGCCGACGCGAGCGCGTTCTCCCGGCTCAGGCCCACGGCGTGCAGGGCGGCGACCTCGTCCACGATCCGGCCGTGGCGGATGCCGCCGCCCGCGTCCGTGCCCGCGTACACCGGCACGCCGGCTTCGACGGCGGACGCGACCGTGGCCTTGTTGCGCGCGTAGAGGTGGCGCATGTGGGCCGCGTACTTCGGGAACTTCTCCGCGCCCGAGTCCGCGATGCCGGGGAAGTTCTCGATGTTGATCAGAGTCGGGACCAGCGCGGTGCCGGCGGCGGCCATCGTGGCGATCGTGTCGTCGTCCAGGCCGGTGCCGTGCTCGATGCAGTCGATGCCCGCCGCCAGCAGGCCGGGCAGGGCCTCGCCGCCGAACACGTGCGCGGTCACCCGGGCCTTCGCCTCGTGCGCGACCTTGATCGCCTCGGCCAGCACGTCGTCGGACCACAGCGGGGCCAGGTCGCCGGTCGAGCGGTCGATCCAGTCGCCGACCAGCTTCACCCAGCCGTCGCCCTGCGCCGCCTGCTCGGCCACGGCGGCGGGCAGGTCGCGCTCGTCCTCCAGCTCGACGCCGATGTACTTGATGTACCGCTTGGGCCGCGCGATGTGCCGGCCCGCGCGGATGATCCTCGGCAGGTCCAGGCGTTCCTGCAGCGGCCGGGTGTCCAGCGGGGAGCCGCAGTCGCGGATCAGCAGCGTGCCGGCGGCGCGGTCGAGCAGCGCCTGGTCCGCCGCCTCCGGCAGGTCGACGGCCCCGTTCGGGCCCAGGCCGACGTGGCAGTGCGCGTCGACCAGGCCCGGCACGAGGTAGCCGCCGTCCACGACGGTCCGCGCGCCGGGCACCGGCCGGGTGCGCACCCGCCCGTTGACCACCCACAGGTCGCGCGGGTCGCCGCCGTCGGGCAGGACGACCCCGCGCAGGTGCAGGCCGGTCACTTCGGGAACTTGAACTTGGTCGGGTCGAAGCCGGGCGGCAGGTCGTTGAGACCGCCGTCGAGGCCGGGCGGGAGCTGGCCCATGCCGGGCGGCATGCCGCCGGGGAGCATCCCGGGCATGCCGGGGAAGCCGCCGCGGATCTTCGGCTGCGTCGGCCCGCGCCCCTTCTTGCCCTTCTTCCCCTTCTTGCCCTTGCCCTTGGGCCCGCGCGCGCCGGGCAGGCCGAACCGGCCGGCCATCTGCGACATCATCTTGCGGGCCTCGAAGAACCGGTTGACCAGGTCGTTCACGTCGCTGACCCGGACGCCCGAGCCGTTGGCGATGCGCAGCCGGCGGGACGCGTTGATGATCTTCGGGTCCTCGCGCTCGGCCGGGGTCATGCCGCGGATGATCGCCTGCACGCGGTCGAGGTGCTTCTCGTCCAGGTTCGCGAGCTGGTCCTTCATCTGGCCCGCGCCGGGCAGCATGCCCAGCAGGTTCGCGATCGGGCCCATCTTGCGCAGGGTGAGCATCTGCTCCAGGAAGTCCTCCAGCGTGAGCTGGCCGGACCCCATCTTCATCGCCGCGGCCTCGGCCTGCTCCGCGTCGAACGCCTGCTCGGCCTGCTCGATCAGGGTGAGCATGTCGCCCATGCCCAGGATCCGCGACGCCATCCGGTCCGGGTGGAAGACGTCGAAGTCCTCCAGCTTCTCGCCGTTGGACGCGAACAGGATCGGCTGGCCGGTCACCTCGCGGACGCTCAGCGCGGCACCACCGCGGGCGTCGCCGTCGAGCTTGGTCAGCACCACGCCGGTGAAGCCGACGCCGTCGCGGAACGCGGTCGCGGTGTTGACCGCGTCCTGACCGATCATCGCGTCGACCACGAACAGCACCTCGTCGGGCTGCACGGCGGCGCGGATGTCGATCGCCTGGCGCATCATCTCCTCGTCCACACCGAGGCGGCCCGCGGTGTCCACCAGCACGATGTCGTGCTGGGCCCGCTTGGCCTCCTCGATGCCGCGGCGCGCCACGTCCACCGGGTCGCCGACGCCGTTGCCCGGCTCGGGCGCGAACACCGGCACCCCGGCGCGCTCGCCGACGACCTGCAACTGGGTGACCGCGTTGGGCCGCTGGAGGTCGCAGGCGACCAGCATCGGCGTGTGGCCCTGGCCACGCAGCCACTTGGCGAGCTTGCCCGCCAGCGTCGTCTTGCCGGCGCCCTGGAGACCGGCGAGCATGATCACCGAGGGCGGGTTCTTGGCCAGGTTGAGCCGCCGGGTCTCGCCGCCGAGGATGGCGACCAGTTCCTCGTTGACGATCTTGACGACCTGCTGGGCCGGGTTGAGCGCCTGGGAGACCTCCGCGCCCTTGGCGCGCTCCTTGACCTTGGCGATGAAGGTCCGGACGACCGGCAGCGCGACGTCGGCCTCCAGCAACGCCACCCGGATCTCCCGCGCGGTGGCGTCGATGTCGGCGTCGGAGAGCCGCCCCTTGCCGCGCAGGTTGTTCAGGACCGAGGTGAGCCGGTCGGAAAGGGTGTTGAACACGATGCCGTCAGACCTCGCACGTCGTCGGACCAATGACCACCCGCCAGGGTAGCCGGTCCCACGCCCACTCCGGTCGGCGCTCGCCCGCAGCCCCCCGCCCCAACCGACGACACGCGCGCGCCCGCCCTCCAGGCGCGCAGCGCCCAGCCCTTCCGGCGCGCGCAGCGCGCCCGCTTTTGGGCTTTTCCGTCCTCCCCGTATGGCCTGCCCGAAGGGCTACCACACTTTCCCGGGGTCGGGCCAAAAGTTTTGCGAGGAACGAGCAAAAGTTTTTCGACCGACCCCGGGAAAGTGTGGTCGGCTCCGCCAGGCCATACGGGGAGGACGGAAAAGCCCCCGCCTGTGCCCTTCCTCCCCGGCGGCCTGCCCGCCGGCGAGGCGCTTTTGATCTTGAAAAGCTTGAGAGCTTGACGCCAAAGCCGTCACGAAGCCACGGCCAACCGAAGGCGGTCACCCCGCGACAGGAGCGTCATCGCCTGCCAACCCCGCGGGGCGTGTCCCTCGGCGAACCGTCGGCGCAACCGATCCGCCCGCCTGACATGCCTGCTGAACGACCGCGACCGGATCAACCGACCCCGGTGGACCTGCCCGGACAACGCCTGTTCGGCGGTCGCGTCGAGCCACAGGAAGTGCCGCGGCCGTGCGCTCACCAGACCGACCGCCACCAGACCGGCACGCGTGGTCGGCCGGGTGGAGGGCTCGTGGACCAGGAGCAGCCCGGACGTGAAGAGGGCGAACCACAGGATGCGCAGCCGGTGCACCAGGTGCACCAACGGCCGGTAGAAGCGGTAGGGGAGGGACGCGGGCAGCACGGCACGCAGGTAGCCGCGGACCTGGTCGGAGTCCAGCACCACGGCCGCCGCGCCGCCGGTGTCGACGTCGGCGAGCATGGTCGTCTTGCCCGCCCCGGGCAGTCCCGCGAGCACGACCAGGGATCGGGGCGCCACGGCGACGACGGTCATCGCTTCCATACTAAAGAGACGTTCCGGACGCCTCCGAGTTCCCGGCAGGACCCGGAGGCGGTCTGTACCCCTCGAACGGACCGCCCCCGGGCCTTTCGCCGGTGACGCTCCTCACCGCCGGTTCCCCGGCGGCCCCCCGCGTCACAGCTTGAAGCCTGCCGTGGCGGGAGGGGCCGGGGCAGCGTGAGCACCCCCGATCGGTTGTGCGTAGACCTACGCATCCCCTCAGCGGGCGGCTACCAGGACGGCGCGTTCGATCTTCTTGCGCAGAGCCGCGTCCAGGACCCCGGAAGTGGTGATGGCGAAGGAATCCACGACCGTCGAGCCCAATGTGGACACCCGGGCCCACACGACGTCCACACCGGACTGCTCCAGCGCGTCGGCCACGTGGTGCAGCAGCCCGATCCGGTCCGCCGCGCGCAGCTCCATGACCACCGAACCCGAGGCCTCGTCGTCGAACCACAGCACCTTCGGCGGGGGCGGGTCCTGCGGCGGGCCGCCGTAGTCGCGTTCCTTGGCGGCCAGCTTGTCCGCCAACGGCAGCGACCCGTCCACCGCGCGCGTCAACTGCTCGCGCAACAGGGTCACGTCGGGCAGCGACCCGAACCTCGGGGACACGGTGAACACGTCCACCGCCGCCCCTTCATGCGAGCCGAGGACCGCCGAGTGGACCTCCAACGAGTTCAACGCCAGCACGCCCGCCGCCCGCGACAGCAGACCCGGCCGGTCCGGGGCCACCACGGTGACGGTCGCCGCGTGGTCGCCCGGGTCGATCAGGACGTCCGGCTTCCCGGACGCCAGCACGGCCGCCGCCAGGTCCTGTTGCCGCTGGTCCAACGGCTCCGGCTTGGGCAGCGGGTCGCCCGCCATCGCCGCCCGGCAGCGCGCCACCAGGTCGCCGACCAGGGACGCCTTCCAGTCCGACCACACGCCCGGACCGGTCGCGATGGCGTCGGACTCGGCCAGCGCGTACAGCAGTTCCAGCAGCACCGGGTCGCCGCCGAGGGTGTCCACGACGCGGCGCACGGTCGCCTCGTCCTCGACGTCGCGCCGGGTCGCGGTGTGCGGCAGCAGCAGGTGGTGGCGGACCAGCGCGGTGAGCGTGGCGACGTCCTGCGGCCACAGGCCCAGCCGTTCGGCGACCTGGGTGGTCAGGGCCGCGCCCACCTCGGAGTGGTCTTGCTGCCTGCCCTTGCCGATGTCGTGCAGCAGCGCGCCGAGCAGCAGCAGGTCCGGGCGGGACACCGTGGTGACCAGGCGGGCGGCGTGCGCGGTCGTCTGCACCAGGTGCCGGTCCACGGTCCAGACGTGCGCGGCGTCGCGCGGCGGCAGGTCGCGCACCGCGCCCCACTCCGGGAAGAGCCGGCCCCACAGCCCGGTCCGGTCCAGGGCCTCGACCACGTCGATCAGGCCCGTTCCGCTGCCCAGCAGCGCCAGCAGCTCCTCGCGGGCCTCGCGTGGCCACGGCTGGCGCAGTTCGGGCGCGGAGTCGGCGAGCTTGGCCAGCGTTCCCGCCGCGATCGGGTGCTTGCTGCGGGCGGCGGCGGTGGCCACGCGCAGCAGCAGCGCCGGGTCCCGGCTGGGCACCGCGTCACGGGCGAGCGCGACCTCGGTGCCGTGCAGCACCACGCCTTCGTCCAACGGGCGGCGCGCGGGCTGGCGGCGCAGCGGAGAGCGGGCGAACACGCCCAAGCCCCGCTTCGGCACGGCCGCGCGAGCCGTGCGCATGGCCACGTCCACCGCGTACACGATCGTGCGGGCGGCCGACGACATCGCGCGCGCCAACTGGAACCGGTCGGCCAGGCCCAGTGCCGCCGCGACCTCGTCACCGTCCTGCGCGCGCAGCACGTCCCGCGGCTTGCGGGCCACCCGGCGCAGCTCGGTGCGCACGTCCAGCAGCAGCTTGCGGGCCTCGTTCACCTCGGCCGACGGCCGGTCGGTCAACTGCGCGGCCGACAACGCGTCCAGCAGCGTCACGTCCCGCAGCCCGCCCCGGCCGTGCTTGAGGTCCGGCTCCACGCGGTGCGCGATCTCGCCGCTGCGCGCCCACCGGCGTTGCGCCGACTCGGCCATCTCGTCCAGCCGGGTCCGCACGCCCGACCGCCACGCCTGGCGCGCGCTGTCCGCGAGCCGGGTGCTGATCTCGGTGTCCCCGGCGATGTGCCGGATGTCCAACAACCCCAACGCGGTGCGCAGGTCCCCGGCGGCGACGCGCAGCGCCTCGCCGACCGTGCGCACCGAGTGGTCCAGCCCGATCCCCGAGTTCCACAACGGGTACCAGAGCTTCTCCGCGACCTCGTCCACACCCTTGTGCCCGTTGTGCACCAGGAGAAGGTCGAGGTCGGAGTACGGCACCAGCTCGCGCCGGCCCAGTCCCCCCACGGCGACCAGGGCCAGCCCGCTGCCCGGTCCACCCACCCCAGCCTGCGAGGCGTGGGCGGTGAGCCAGAACTCGTGCAGGTCCACCAGCGCCTCGCGCAACGACTCCCCCGTCAGACGGCGCCGACCTGGCGCGAGCAGGCGGTCCCTCGCTCGCACCAGGTCGTCAGCCGTGACGACGGCCGCCTCGGCGTTGTCCATACGGCCGTCCCCCATCTCTACAGCGCGTCGGTGCCGCGCTCCCCGGTCCGGACCCGGATGACCGTGTCGACCGGGGTCACCCAGACCTTCCCGTCGCCGATCTTGCCGGTGCGGGCGGCCTCGACCACCGCGTCCAGCACCTTGTCCACGGCGGCGTCGTCGATGAGCACCTCGACGCGCAGCTTGGGCACGAAGTCCACGGCGTACTCGGCGCCCCGGTAGACCTCGGTGTGGCCCTTCTGGCGGCCGTAGCCCTGGACCTCGCTGACGGTCATGCCCAGCACGCCCAGCTGCTCCAGCGACGCCTTCACGTCGTCCAGGGTGAACGGCTTGATGATGGCGGTGACCAGCTTCATGACTTGGTGCTCCCCTCAAGGACCGCGGTGGCGCCGGCGGCGACACTCGGCTTGGTGTTGCCACGCGAACCGAGGCCGCTGCCGAACTCGTACGCGGTCTCCGCGTGCTCGGCCTCGTCGATGCCGCCCACCTCGGCCTCCTCGTCGGCGCGGAAGCCGACGACCAGCTTCACCAGGTAGCCCAGGACCAGGCTCAGGACGAAGGAGTACGCGAGCACGGCCAGCGCGCCCACCGCCTGCCGCCACAACTGGTCCACGCCGCCACCGTAGAAGAGGCCGTTGACGCCCGCCGGGGCCGCGGAGCTGGCGAAGAAGCCGATCAGGATGGTGCCGGACAGGCCGCCGACCAGGTGGACGCCGACCACGTCGAGCGAGTCGTCGAAGCCGAAGCGGTACTTCAGGCTGACCGCCAGGGCGCACAGCGCGCCGGTGATCGCGCCGATCGCGATGGCGCCCAGCGGGGTCACGGCGGAGCAGGCCGGGGTGATCGCGACCAGGCCGGCGACGATGCCCGAGGCCGCGCCCAGCGTGGTGGCGTTGCCGTCGCGGACGCGCTCGACCACGAGCCAGCCGAGCATGGCGGCGGACGTGGCGACCAGGGTGTTGACGAAGGTGACGCCGGCGGTGGTGTTCGCGGCGAGCGCGGAGCCCGCGTTGAAGCCGAACCAGCCGAACCACAGCAGGCCGGCGCCGAGGACGACCAGCGGCAGGCTGTGCGGCTTCATGCGGTCCTTGGGCCAGCCGACGCGCTTGCCCAGCACGATCGCCAGGGCGAGACCCGCCGCACCGGCGTTGATGTGGACGGCCGTGCCGCCCGCGAAGTCGATCGCGAGGAGCTTGTTGGCGATCCAGCCGCCGGGGTCGATGACGTTGCCGTCGGCGTCCTTGCCGTCGAAGTCGAACACCCAGTGCGCGACCGGGAAGTAGACGACCAGCGCCCACAGGCCGGCGAACAGCAGCCACGGACCGAACCGGGCGCGGTCCGCGATCGCGCCCGAGATCAGGGCGACGGTGATGATCGCGAACATCGCCTGGAAGGCGACGAAGACGGTGGCCGGCACGGTGCCCGAGAGGGCCTCCTTGCCCAGCAGGCCGTCCAGGCCGAAGAACTCGAACGGCTTGCCCAGCAGCCCGGCCCCGACATCGGTGCCGAACGCGGTGGAATAGCCGACCAACACCCAGAGCACACCGACCACGCCGATCGCGCCCAGGCTCATCATCATCATGTTGAGCACACTCTTGGACCGGACCATGCCCCCGTAGAAGAAGGCAAGTCCGGGGGTCATCAGCAGCACCAGTGCGGAGCTGGTGAGCAACCAGGCGGTGTCCCCTGTATCCACGTCGACCTCCACTGCACGTCGGTTGCGGAGGAGCATCGGGATGTCCTGTTTCGCGCGGTCACGTGCCAGGTTTCGCGCGGGTGAACTGTCCGGGGGCTGGTGTTACGGGCACGTTTCACACGCTTGAAGGGACGGTTTTCGGGTGCAACCAGGTCGGGGGGCCGGGCTGTGCGCGGTGACGGACGGTGGGGTGGGCGGTCGCTCTTCGGGTGGCTGGCGCGGGGGCCCGGTGGGGGCGTGGTGACGGACGGTGCGGACTGGGCACAGATCGGCTTCCACCCCCGCACAAGCCCTGCTCGACTCCGCACAAGCCCGCCCGACCCGGCACGCAAGCCCTCGCCTGCCCGCACAAGCCCCGCTCGGCGCGAGCAGGGCGGCGCGGGCAGGGCGGGCGGGGCGGGGCGGGCAGGGCGGGGCTGGGCAAGGCGGCAGTTGGGCGAGGGCTGGGCAGGGGGCGGCTGGGCGAGCGAACGGGCCGCCCCAGGAGGGACGGCCCGTTCGGAGTGCCGGTATAGCGCAGTGCGCGTATCGCGCAGTGCGCGTGTCGCGCGGTGTGCGGTCAGATTCGCCAACCGGGCAGGCCCGGCTTCGGGCCCGCGGGGCGCTGGCCGCCGCCGGTTTCCGCCGTCGTCAGGGACGGCTGCGGTTCGACCGCCGCGCAGCGGGTGCCGTCGCGCGGGGTCTTCAGCTCGATCAGGTACTTGTCCGTCGCCCCCGTCGTGCAGGCGCTCCGGTCGTACACGCCGTGGCCCCAGCCCTCGTACGTCAGCAGGACCGTGGTGTCGCGGCTCTGCCGGTGGGCGTTGACGGCCCACTCGTAGCCCGTCGCCGGGTCGTGCAGGGCGTTCATCATCAGGATCTTCGGCGCGTGCTTGATGCGCAGCCGGTGCTGCGGGTTGTTCACCTTCTCCGGCAGGCCGACGCAGCCGGCGATCGCGTAGTGCCCCAGGGAGGAACCGCGCATGTGCGGGGCCAACTGGTTCGCCCGCGCGACCAGCGCCGCCATCTCGCGGTGGTTCTTCACGCGCATCGCCCAGTCCTGGCAGAACACCGCCGGGAACGGGTTGTTCACCGTCTCCGGCTCGGCCGCGAAGCCCGTCGGCGCGGCGCCGCCGCCCGACAGGGCCAGGAGCCACTCCGCCAGCGGGGCCCAGTCCGGGCCGTAGAACGCGCCGAAGGCGTTGCCGATGATCAGGTCCGCCGGGATCTTGCGGCTCGGGTCGCCCGGCGCGGTGATCTCGCCGCGGTCGGCGCGGGCCAGGAGGTCGTCCCAGAACTTCGCCACGTCACGGCCGTGCAGCGCGCAGGACGGGGTCCGCTCGCACCACTTCACGAACTCGGTGAACGCGTCCTCCGCCGCCACCGCCTCGGTCTCGTTGAACCGCCACGTCCCCAGGCTGTGGTCCATGTTCGAGTCGATGACCATGGCGCGGATGTTGCGGCCGTAGCGCTCGGCGTACTGCTGGCCGATCAACGTCCCGTACGACACGCCGTAGTAGTTGATCTTGCGCTCGCCGAGCGCGCGGCGCAGCGCGTCGATGTCGTTGGTGACCGCGATGGTGTCGGCGTGGTCGTAGATCGGACCGCTGTGCTTGCGGCAGTCGGCGGCCAGCTCGCGGTTGTACCGGGCGAGGGCGTCGAACTCGGCCTGGTCGGCCGGGTAGATCGACACCTGCTTCTCCAGCACCTCCAGCGAGCACTTCACCGGGGCGCTGCGCGCGACGCCGCGCGGGTCGAAGCCGACGATGTCGAAGCGGTCCTGGACGTCCTTGCTGAAGAACCGGTTCGCGAACAGCGCGAAGTCCACGCCGGACCCGCCGGGCCCGCCCGGGTTGATCACCATGGCCCCGATCCGCTTGGCGGGGTCGAGGGCCTTGCGCCGCGCCACGGCGAGGTCGAACTTCTCGCCGCGCGGGTTCGCCCAGTCGATCGGCAGCTTGAGCGTGCCGCACTCCACCTCGGGCAGCTCGGGGCACGGCTTCCAGTCGATCGGCGCGGCGAGCGCCTGGACGTCGGCGTCGAGCGGCGTCGCGTCCGCGGGGTCCGCGGACGCGACCGACGCGGTGCCGGCGACGAGCGCCACCGCCGCGCCGACACCGCCCAACGCTCGGAAGATCGGTCGCACAGGTTCCTCCCTAGTTCCTGTCACCGTTCAGTCACCCTTTGGGGTGACCGCAGGCTTCCAGGGGCGTGAACTGGCGCACAACCGACTGAAGTCGCAGACGGCGTCAGTCCGAAGGCTGACGACCGCGCACTAACGGGTGAGTTCGTCGTACCGGGCGGTGAGCTGGTCGAGGCCTGCGGCGGTGAGGGAGCCGAACAGCCGCATCCGGGCCATGCCGCCGTCCGGGTGGATGTCGAGGCGCGCGTGGGTGGCCTCCGGGCCCTCCACGCGGAAGCGGTGCCGGGTGTCGGGTTGCAGGCGGGTGAGCGGGAGCAGGTCGAACCACTCGTCCGGGTCCTTGCGGGCGTCCCGGCCGCGCACGGACGCCCAGCCCGGCGCGTTGCCCTTGAAGTGGGTGGTGTCCAGTTCCGCCAGGTGCACGACACCGGGCGCGGCGAGGGCGATCTCCACCCACTCGTTGCCCTCTTCACGCCGGCGGGCGGTCTCCCAGCCCTCGCCCATCGAGGCGGCGTCGCCGGGCGAGATCAGGTTGCCGGGCCGGCCGAAGAAGTCGTTGCTGCACCCGGCGACCGCCGCGCCGTTCTCCAGCGCGGCCAGGTCGAGAGCGCCCGGGAGCAGCAACGCCGGGTCGGGTACGGGCGAGCCGTGCACCCGCAGCCGGGCCACACCGCCGTCGGGGTGGATGGTCAGGCGGACGTGCGTGTACCGGCGTTCCACGTCCACGTCGAAGTAGTGCTTGCGGTCGCCGCCGAGGGGCGACTTGGGCACCAGCGGCTCCCACCCGGTCAGCTCGTCCGGGCTCGGGTAACCCGGCGCGTGCGTGCCCTCGACGCTCGCGAACGGCGGGTAGTTGCCCTTGAACCACGCCGTGTCCACCACGACCCCGCGCACCACGCCGGGCATCCCCAGCCGCACCACGGCGCTGTCCGAACCCGGCTCGCGCCGCCGCCGGGTCTCCCACCCGTCGTAGACCTGCCCCTTGTGGCCGAACGTGTGGGGCCGGTACTCGGCCTCCGCCGGGGTGATCAGGTTCTCCCGCTCGGCGAACAGCTCGTCGTTGGCCCACACCACGCTCCCGCCGACCGCGCGGGAAGCCAGGTCGGGCAGCCGGGTCCAGGTGGGTGTCATGCGTCTCCTCTGCTCAGCAGCCGGCCGGTGGGCCGGTCTCCGGTGATCCTGTTGCCCCGCAACCACGTCTGCCGCACGACCCCCGCCAGCGGGCGGCCGTGGTAGGGCGTGACGGGGTTGCGGTGGTGCAGCTTCGCGCGGTCCACGACGAAGGCGTCGTCCGGCGCGAACACGGCGAGGTCGGCGTCGCGACCGGGAGCGATCGCGCCCTTGCGGGTCAGCCCGACCAGGTCGGCCGGGGCGGTGGCCATCCAGCGGACCACGTCGGTGAGGGCGTGGCCGCGCTGCCGGGCCTGCGTCCACACGGCCGGCAGGCCCAGCTGCAGGCTCGCGATCCCGCCCCACGCGGTGGCGAAGTCGCCCTCCTTCAACTCCGGCGTGCACGGCGAGTGGTCGCTGACGACCAGGTCCACCAGCCCGTCCGCGAGGCCCCGCCACAGCAGTTCGCGGTTGGCCGCGTCGCGGATCGGCGGGCAGCACTTGAAGTGCGTGGCCCGGTCGCCGATCTCCTCCGCGATGAAGGTCAGGTAGTGCGGGCACGTCTCGGCCGTCACGCGCAGCCCCGAAGCGCGGGCTTCCCGCAGCGCCGGCAACGCCTCCCCGCTGGACAGGTGCAGCACGTGGACGCGGGCGTCGGTCTCCCGGGCCGCCTCCAGGAGGCCGCTGATCGCCTGCCCCTCGGCGTGGTGCGGCCGGGACGCCAGGAAGTCGCGGTAGCCGGGACCGGACTCGGTCACGTGGCCCGGGTGCTCGGCGTGCACGATGGTCAACGCGTCCACGGTCCGCAGCTCGCGCAGCGCCGCCCGCAGCTCGTCATCCTCGACGTGCGGGAACTCGTCGACGCCGGAGTGGATGAGGAAGCACTTGAACCCGAACACCCCGGCCTCGTGCAGCGGCACGAGGTCGGCCGCGTTGCCGGGCACGATCCCGCCCCAGAACCCGACGTCCACGTGGGCGTTGCCCTCGGCGGACTTGCGCTTGACCTCCAGCGCCGCCACCGACGTGGTCGGCGGCAGGCTGTTGAGCGGCATGTCCACGATGGTCGTCACGCCGCCGGCCGCCGCCGCGCGGGTCGCGGTCGGGAACCCCTCCCACTCGCTGCGGCCCGGGTCGTTGACGTGGACGTGCGTGTCCACCAGACCGGGCAGCAGCACCTCGTCCTCGGCCAGCTCCACCACCCGGTCGCCGGACAGCTCGTCGGGCCCGGTGACGGCCTCGATCCGCCCGTCCCGGACACCGACGTCGGCCGCCCGCTCGCCCTGCGGCGTGATCACCCTGCTCGCGCGGAACACCAGGTCCATGCGGGTCACTCTCCCAGCCAGTCGGCGGCGATGCGACCGGCCAGCCGCTCCAGCAGCGGCTCCGGCTCGGCCAGGCAGCGGGTCAGGTCGGGCTCCACGTCCAGCAGCGCGTACGCGCCGCGCAGACCCAGCTCGGCGGGGTCGATCGAGGTCCGGCCGGCGACGGCGACCGTGGGCACGGACCCCGCCGCCGACGCCACCCCCGCCGGGGCCTTGCCGTGGCGGGTCTGGGCGTCCAGCGACCCCTCGCCGGTGACCACCAGCCGGGCGCCGGCGACCGCTTCGGCGAACCCCACCAGCTCCAGCACCACCTCGATGCCGGGCCGCCGGGACGCGCCCAGCGCGGCCAGCGCGGCGAACCCGATGCCGCCGGCCGCGCCCGCGCCCGGCACGTCGGCGTACTCCGGCCCGACCTCCTCGGCGAACCGCGCCAACCGCTCCTCCAGCACCTCGACCTGCTCGGGGGTGGCGCCCTTCTGCGGCCCGTACACCGCCGCCGCCCCGGACGGCCCGAGCAGCGGGTTGTCCACATCGCTGGCCAGCACCACTTCCACGTCGGCGAAGTCACGGTCGCCGATGGCTTCGAGCATCCCGCGACCGCCGTCGGTGCACGCGCTGCCGCCGACCCCGAGCACGATCCGCCGGGCGCCCGAGTCCACCGCGCTGACCAGCAACTCGCCCACGCCCCGGCTGGTGGCGGTGAGCGGGGCCGGCTCGTCCAGCAGCGCCAGCCCCGCCGCCGAGGCCACCTCGACCACGGCGGTCGCTCCGCGCACGGCGAAGCTCGCCGCCACCGGCTTGCCCACCGGGCCGGTCACCCACCGACCGACCCGCAGGAAGCCGGCGGCGACGGCGGCGTCGACCGTGCCGTCACCGCCGTCGGCCACCGGCAGGCTGCGCACCGCCAGGCCCGGGACCGCCTCCCGCAGGCCGCGCTCGACCGCGGCGGCGACCCGCGGGGCGGACAGCGTTCCCTTGAACTTGTCGGGCGCGACGACGACGTGACCCATCAGGGCAGCGGCTCGTACTCGCGCATCGCCGCGATGGACGTGCCGTTGGCGGTGTTGCCCTCGCGCTCGATCATGATCTCGACCAGGACCGGCCGGCTGGTGCGCTCGGCCTCCTTGCGCGCCCACTCCAGCGACTCCCGGATGCGGCCCGGTTCGGTGACCCGCGTGCCGGAGCACCCGTAGGCCTCCATGATCTTGACGTTGTCCGAGCCGTTGGTGTCGTAGTGGATGTCCACCTCGTACTCCATGTCGTATCCGCCGTGGTCCTCGGCCATGCGGATCAGGCCCAGGTACTCGTTGTTCAACATGATCAGCACGAACGGGACGTCGTACTGCGCGCCCACGGCCAACTCCTCGACCAGGAACTGGAACGAGTAGTCGCCGACGATGCCGACCACCTCGGCGTCCGGCTCGGAGTTCTTGAGCGCCTTCTTCACGCCGATGGCCGCCGGGATCTCCCAGCCGAGCGGACCGGCCTGGCCGCACACCTGGTAGTGCCGCGGCTTGTGCGCCTTCTGGTGCTGGCCCGACCAGATCTGGTACAGCCCGATGGCGGTGACGAAGTACGTGTCCGGCCCGTAGAACTCGTTGATCTCCTTGAAGACCCGGGGAGCCTTGACGGGGACGGTGTCGAAGTCCTCGCGCCGCAACAGGGTCCGCTTCAGCTCCGCGCACCGCTCGGTCCAGGCGTTCGGGGATGCCGCCGCCCGTTCACGCGCAAGCTCCAACAACGCCTGCAGGAACAGCTTCACGTCCGCCACGACACCCAGGTCCGGCCCGAACACCTTGCCGATCTGGGTCGGCTCGACGTCCACGTGGATGAACTTGCGCTCGCCCCGGTAGGTGGCCAGGTCGCCGGTGTGCCGGTCGCCGAACCGCGCGCCCAGCGCCAGCACCAGGTCGGACTCCAGGAAGGAGGCGTTGCCGTAGCGCTGGGAGGTCTGGATGCCGGTCATGCCCGCGTACAGCGGGTGGTCCTCGTCGATCGCGCCCTTGCCCATCAGCGTGGCCTGGACCGGGACCTGGAGGTGCTCGGCCAGGGCCCGCAGCTCCTCCCCCGCCTCGGCGAGGATCACGCCGCCGCCCGCGAGCAGCAGCGGGCGTTCGGCGGCCAGCAGCATCTCCAGCGCCCGCTCGACCCGCGCGGGGTGCGGCTCGGGCCTGGCGACCGGCAGCGGGGCGTCGATGGCCGCGTCCCACTCGATCTCCTGCTTCTGTACGTCGATCGGCAGGTCGATGAGGACCGGGCCGGGCCGGCCGGAGCGGGCGGTCCGGAAGGCCTCGCGGAAGATCCACGGCGCCTGCGCGGCCTCCTTGACCTGCACCGCCCACTTGGTGACCGGTGCGGCGATGGCCACGATGTCCACCGCCTGGAAGGCCTCCTGGTGCAGCTTGGAAGTCGCCGCCTGGCCGGTGATGCACAGGATCGGCACGGAGTCGGCCTGCGCGGTGTAGAGGCCGGTGATCATGTTGGTGCCGGCCGGGCCGGAGGTGCCGATCGCGACGCCGACGTTGCCGGTGGTGCGGGACCACCCGTCGGCCATGTGCGTGGCCCCCTCCTCGTGGCGGACGATCAGGTGCTCGATCGTGCCGTCGGTCTCCAGCGCCTTGTAGAGCGGGAGGATGGCCGCGCCGGGGCAGCCGAACACGGTGTCGATCCCCTCGGACTTGAGGACGTCGACGACCGCCTGCATGACGGGAACCCTGGCCATCAGGCCCTCCCTGCGAAGTTCTCGATGACCTTGAGCAGCGCCGAGTGGTCCAGGGAGCCGTACCCCTGGGCGCGCGCGGACGCGATGAGCTGGGCGATGAGGCCCGTGACGGGCAGCGCGACGTCGACCTGGCGGGCGGCGGCCAGCGCGATGCCCATGTCCTTGTGGTGCAGGTCGATCCGGAAGCCCGGCTGGAACTCGCGGGCGACCATGCTCTCCCGCTTGAGGTCCAGGACGCGGTTGGCGGCCAGGCCGCCGGCGAGCACGTCCAAGCCGGCCTTGGCGTCCACACCGGACGCCTCCAGCAGCACGATGGCCTCCGCGACCAGCGCGTAGATGCCGCCGACCATGAGCTGGTTGGCCGCCTTCACGACCTGGCCCGCGCCGTGCGGACCCACGTGCACGACGGTCTTGCCCAGCACCTCGAAGATCGGCCGGGCCGCCGCGAAGTCGGCCTCGTCGCCGCCGACCATGATCGACAACGTGGCCTGCTTGGCGCCCGCCTCGCCGCCGGACACCGGGGCGTCGAGCACCCGCACGCCCTTGCCCCCGGCCGCTTCGGCGATCGCGAGGGAGGTCTCGGGGCGGATCGTGCTCATGTCGATCAGGAGCGTGCCTTCGGCGACCACGTCCAGCACGGTGCCCAGGACGACCTCTTCCACCTGCGGGTGGTTGGGCAGCATGGTGATGACGACCTCGGCGTCCCGGGCCGCGTCGGCCGCGTTCGAGACCGCCGTGCCGCCCGCCGCGGTCAGCCTGGCCAGGGCGTCGGCGTCGAGGTCGAAGCCCGTGACGTCGTGGCCGGCGGCGGCGAGGTGGGCGGCCATGGGCGTGCCCATGATCCCCAGCCCGATGAATCCGATCCTGCTCATGCGTTGTCCTTAGGTCCGAAGAGCCAGTCGAAGTCGGGGACGCCGGCGCGGGAGCGGGTGGCCTTGTACTCCAGGCCGACGAAGCCGCGGTAGCCGCCGGCGTCGAGCTTCGCGAGCAGCCCGTCGAGGTCGAGGTCCCCGGTGCCGGGCTCGCCCCGGCCGGGCGCGTCGGCGATCTGCACGTGCCCGATGCGGTCGACGTGCGCGGTGAGCGCGTCGAGGTCGTCCCCGTTGACGGCCAGGTGGTAGAGGTCGGCGAGCAGGGCGAGGTTGTCGCGGCCCGCCGCGTCGAGCACGGCCAGCGCGTCCGCCGCGGTGCGCAGCGGGTAGTCCGGCGCGGCCGAGAGGGGTTCGAGGACCACCGTCCCGCCGATCCCGGCGGCGACGTCGGCGGCGTGGCGGAGGTTCTCCAGGGCCGCCGGGGTGGTCGGGAAGCAGCCGTGCAGCGCGTTGAGGGTGCGGCAGCCGAGGCGGTCGGCGAGGCCCACCGCGATCTCCACGTTCGCCCGGAACTCCGCCTCGCGGCCGGGCCACGCCACCAGGCCCCGGTCGCCGGCGGGCAGGTCGCCCGCGAAGAAGTTCAGGCCGACCAGGCGTACGCCCGCGTCCCGGACCGCCGCCTCGAACGCGTCGAGTTCGCCCGTCGGGGGCACGGCCTCGGCGAACGGCCACCAGAACTCGACCGCGTCGAACCCGGCCGCCTTGGCGGCGGCGGGCCGCTCCAGCACCGGCAGCTCGGTGAACAGGATCGACAGGTTGACGTCGTACCGCATCTCTCGGCTTCCTTCCACAATGCGGAAGCTATCTTCCGTACATCGAGAGAGTAGGCACGGTTCGCGGACCGGCGCAAGACTGTTGACACGCTCGGAGGCCGCTCGTACCGTCCCTCATGGCGGAAATGAGTTTCCGCGATACAGAAAAAGGGAGCCCTGGTGACCGATCTGCAAGGGTTCAACTCCGCACCGGCCGAGCAGCTCCGCCCGCTGCTCACCGAATGCCTCGCCGTGCCGCGGTGGGTCGAGGCCGTCCTCGCCGGGCGCCCGTACGCGAGCGAGGACGAGCTGCTCGCCGCCGCCGACGCCGCCGCGTCCCTCACCGACGACGAGGTGCACGCCGCCATCGCGGGCCACCCGCGCATCGGCGAGAAGGCGAAGCACGGCGGCGTGTCCGCCCGGTGGTCGGCGGCCGAGCAGTCCGGCGTGGCCGAGTCGCTCGCGGACCGCCTCAAGGCGGCCAACGCCGCGTACGAGGAGCGGTTCGGGCACATCTACCTGGTGTGCGCCACCGGTTTGAGCGGCGAGCGGATGTTGGACGACCTGGCCGCGCGCATGGCCAACGACCCGCGCACCGAGCTGCGCGTGGTCAACGGCGAGCTGCGCAAGATCGCCGCACTGCGCCTGCGGAAGGTGCTCCACCCCCACGAAACGCAAGGGAGCTGACCGATGGCCATCGTCTTGGGCCCGAACCAGTACGGCAAAGCGGAGAACCGGCTCGTCACCGTGACCCGCGACGGCGATGTGCACACCATCAAGGACCTGACGGTCGGCACCTCGCTGCGCGGCGACCTCGCCGAGACCCACCTGACCGGCGACAACGCCGCGGTCCTGGCCACCGACACGCAGAAGAACACCGTCTACGCCTTCGCCAAGGAGGCCCCGGTCGGCGAGATCGAGGACTTCGCGCTGCGCCTCGGCCGCCACTTCGTGTCCTCGCAGGAAGCCATCACGGGCGCGCGCGTCCTCATCGACGAGCACTCGTGGAACCGGATCGAGGAGAACAACCACTCGTTCGTGCAAGGCTCGAACGAGAAGCGGACGACCGCGGTCACGGTGGAGGGCGACCGGGCCTGGGTCGTGTCGGGCTTGAAGGACCTGGTCGTCCTGAAGTCCACGGGCTCGGAGTTCCACGGCTACCCGCGCGACAAGTACACGACCTTGAAGGAGGTCAACGACCGGATCCTGGCCACGTCGGTGACCGCGCGCTGGCGCTACCAGGGCAGCGGGATCGACTGGGCCAAGAGCTTCGCGGAGATCCGCGGCGTCCTGCTGCGGACGTTCGCGGCCAAGCACTCACTGTCGTTGCAGCAAACGCTGTACGCCATGGGCGAGGCGGTGCTGGAGGAACGGCCGGAGGTCGCGGAGGTGCGGCTGTCGATGCCGAACAAGCACCACTTCGTCGTGGACCTCTCGCCGTTCGGGCTGGAGAACGACAACGAGGTGTTCTACGCGGCGGACCGGCCGTACGGGCTGATCGAGGGCACGGTCCTGCGCGACGACGCCGAAGACCCCGGCCAGGCCTGGTACTCGCTCCCGGCGTTCTGACCTGATCCCCGCACCGCCGACCCTGCAGGAGGCCGTCCGTGCGCCACCCCGTCGACCGCGTCCCCCGTCCGTTACCGCTGGCGGCCGGGGCCGTCCAGCACGTCGCCGCCATGTACGCCGGGGTGGTCGCGCCGCCGCTCATCATCGGGGCGGCGGTGGGCTTGGGGCCCACCGACCTCGCCCTGCTGATCAGCGCGAGCCTGTTCACCGCCGGGGTGGCGACCCTGTTGCAGGCCCTGGGTTTCTGGCGGATAGGCGCGCGGCTGCCACTGATCAACGGCGTGTCGTTCGCCGTGGTGGCCCCGGTGCTCGCGATCGTCAAGGAGCACGGGCAGGAGGGGGCGTTGCCCGTCATCTACGGCGCGACGCTCGTGGGCGGGGCCCTGACCGCGTTGGCGGCGCCCTACTTCGGGCGGCTGACCCGGCTGTTCCCCGCGGTGGTGGCGGGCACGGTGATCACGTTGATCGGGTTGTGCCTGCTGCCGGTGGCCATCCGGTGGATCCGCGGCGGCGAGGGCACGTCGGCGTCCTCCGGGTCGGTGCTCGTGGCCGGGGTGACGCTGGCCGTCATCCTGGCGTGCAACCGGTTCCTCACCGGGGTGGCGGGCCGGTTCGCGTTGCTCATCGGGCTCGTCGTGGGCACGGTGGTGGCCTGGCCGCTGGGCATGGTGGACACGGCGGCGTTCTCGGACGCACCCGTCTTCGCCTTCGCCACGCCGCTGCACTTCGGCGTGCCCGTGTTCGACGTCGCGGCCATCGTGTCCATGTGCATCGTCATGGTCGTGGTCATGACCGAGAGCACCGCGGACATGTTGGCGCTGGGCGAGATCGTCGGCCGTCCCACCACCGAGCGGACCATCGCGGAGGGTCTGCGGGCCGACGGTCTCGCCACTTCGTTCAGCGCGGTGTTCGGCGGGTTCGCGTGCACGGCGTTCGCGCAGAACATCGGGCTGGTGGCGTTGACCCGCGTGGTGAGCCGGTACGTCGTGGCGGGCGCGGGGGTGTTCCTGGTGCTGCTGGGGCTGTTCCCGGTGGCCGGAGCCGTGGTCGCCCTGGTTCCGGGGCCGGTGCTGGGCGGGGCCGGGTTGGTGCTGTTCGGGTCCGTCGCGGTGTCGGGGATCAAGACGCTCGCGGCGGACGGGCTGGAGACCCCGGGCAAGGTGCTGACGGTGGCGATCGCGCTCGGCGTCGGGCTGGTGCCGATCGTCGCGCCGGACTTCTACCACGGGTTCCCCGGGCTCGTGCAGACCGTGATGGACTCGGGGATCAGCGCGGGCACCATCACGGCGGTCGTGCTGAACCTGCTCGTCGGCCGACGCGCGTCAGGGCGTGCGGCGGGCCAGGGCGTGCAGGTCGGGTAGGGCCAGACCGGTCAACGCGTGGAGTTCGGCCCGGTCCACCGCCCCGCAGTCCAGGGCGCGCAGGAACGACGTCGACAGGGCCTGGGCGGTGGCGGGTTCGTCCAGGACCGCCCCGCCCGCTTTGTCGACATATGCCTTCAGCCGCTTGGCTTCCGCCTCCAGGGTCTCGCGGTAGTACGCGTACACGGCGGCGTAACGGGTCACCAGTTGCGCCGGGTGGAGGTCCCAGCCCTGGTAGAAGCCGTGCGCCAGGGAGCGGCGGACCAGCGCGTAGTGCGTGCGCCAGCCGTGTTCGACGTTGTCTTCGGTGGGCAGGACGTTGGTGGAACCGTCGGACAGCTCCACGCCGTGGCCGGCCGCCGACACCTGCATGACGTTGCGGGCGAAGTCGCACGCCCCGTGCGCCAGGTGCTGGTGCGCGGCACCCAGGCCGCAGCTCGCCGTGTAGTCGTAGGTGCCGAAGTGCAGCGCGGTGACGCGCCCTCGACCGGCCTCGATGAGCCGCGGAACGGTCAGGCGGCCCTGCGCGTCCACAATGGACTGGGTGGTCTCGACCTGGATCTCGAAGCGCAGGTCCGCGCCGAGCAGGTCGAGGACGTCGGTGAAGACCTCGACCTGGGCCACGGACGTCACCTTCGGGAACGTGACCACGAAACCCGGCGGCACCTCACCCAGGGTGGTGACGAAGATGTCGAGGGTGCGGAGGCCGCGTTCCAGGAGCGCCTTGGTGTCGAAGGACTTCATGCGCAGGCCGAACCGGCTCGGCGCACGGCCCGCGGCCACCCAGTCGCGGACGACCAGGGCGGTGCGCTCGGCGTCGTCGTCCTCGGTGGGCCGGACGCCGTAGCCGTCCTCGAAGTCGATCCGCAGGTCCTCCACCGGTTCCGCTTCGAGCTTCGCCCGGACGCGCCCGTACAGGTCCTCGGGCACGTCCAAGAGCGCGGCGAAGTCCTCGGGCGAGTACCCCTCCAGCGCCGCAAGCGCTTGCGCACCCCAGTCGGCGGGGGTGGATCCGTGCACGCGGTCCGCCGGCACGTAGCACGTGTGCACCGGCTGGCGGCCCGACGGCGAGCGCAGGTCCACGGCGGGCAGCCGCGCGGTGAGCGCCGCGACCGCCGCCGGGTCCAGGGACGTCCGCGGCACGTCAGATCCGCTCGTAGGCGGGCAGGGTCAGGAAGTCCACGAAGTCGTCGGCCAGCGCCACCTGCTCGAACAGCTCCACCGCCAGGTCGAGGTGGTCACCGTCGAGCTTGGCCCGGGTGTCGGCGAGGACCGAGCGGACGAGGTCGGCGGTGACCGGCGTGCCGTCGTCCAGCACGACCCCGTTGTGCACCCACTGCCAGATCTGCGACCGGGAGATCTCGGCGGTGGCCGCGTCCTCCATCAGGTTGTGGATCGCCGCCGCGCCGTTGCCCGCGAGCCACGACAGCAGGTAGCGCACGCCGACGTCCACGGCGCTTTCCAGGCCGGCGCGGGTGGCATGGCCGCCGGTGGACTTGAAGTCGAGCAGGTCCTCGGCCCGCACATTGACGTCCTCGCGGACGTTGGCGAGCTGGTTGGGCCGGTCGCCCAGCTTGGCGTCGAAGATCTCCCGGCACACCGGGACGAGGTCGGGGTGGGCGACCCAACTGCCGTCGAACCCGTCGTCGGACTCGCGGGTCTTGTCGTCGCGCACCTTCGCCAGGGCCTGCTCGGTGACCTCGGGGTCGCGGCGGTTGGGGATGAACGCGGCCATGCCGCCGATCGCGAACGCGCCCCGCTTGTGGCAGGTGCGCACGAGCAGTTCGGTGTAGGCGCGCATGAACGGGGCCGTCATGGTGATGCTGTTGCGGTCGGGCAGCACGTAGTCGGCGCCCGCGTCCCGGAAGTACTTGATGATGCTGAACAGGTAGTCCCAGCGGCCGGCGTTCAGGCCCGAGGCGTGGTCGCGCAATTCGTAGAGGATCTCCTCCATCTGGAACGCGGCGGGGATCGTCTCGATCAGGACGGTGGCGCGGATCGTGCCGTGCGGGACGCCCAGCTCGGCCTGGGCGGCGGTGAAGACGTCGTTCCACAGCCGGGCTTCGAGGTGGCTCTCCATCTTCGGCAGGTAGTAGTACGGCCGGCCGAGGGAGGCGTTGTGGAAGAAGTGCAGGCCGAAGTCCACCAGCGCGCCGACGGCGGGCCGGCCGTCGACCTCGATGTGCCGCTCGGGCAGGTGCCAGCCGCGCGGGCGGACCACGATGGTCGGGTGGTCGCCGTCCTTGAGGGAGTAGTACTTGCCCTCGGGCGACTGGTAGTCGATCGTGCCGCGGGCGGCGTCGTAGAGGTTGACCTGGCCGGAGACGACGTTGTGCCAGTGCGGGGTGTTGGCGTCCTCCAGGTCGGCGAGCCACACCTTGGCGCCGGAGTTGAGGGCGTTGATCGTCATCTTGCGCTCGGTGGGGCCGGTGATCTCGACGCGGCGGTCGCGCAACGGCTCCGGGGCCTCGGCCACCCGCCAGTCGGACTCGCGGACGTGCGCGGTCTCGTCGAGGAAGCCCAGCGGCCGGCGGTCGGCGCGCCTGGCGACCAGCTCGTCCCGGGTGGCGGCGAAGGCGCGGTGCAGGTCGGCGACGAAGTCCAGCGCGTCCGGGGTCAGGATCTGCTCGCCGCGCTCGACCTCGCCGCCGAGCACGCGGATACCGGACATGGTTCCCACCTTCCTGGCGCTGATTTCTACTTCGCGGACTATAGTTATCGCATCGCGGAACGGCAACGGAGGGTTGGTCGAGATGGCACGGGAGTCCTCGGGTGGCGTGCAGTCCCTGCAGCGTGCCTTCGACCTGCTGGAACGGCTCGCCGACGCGGGCGGTGAGGCGAGCCTGTCGGAGCTGGCGACGACATCGGGGTTGCCGCTGCCGACGATCCACCGGTTGATCCGCACCCTGGTCACGCTGGGGTACGTGCGGCAGAACAGCAACCGGCGCTACACCCTGGGGTCGCGCCTCATCCGGCTCGGGGAGAGCGCGTCGCGGCAGTTCGGCACGTGGGCGCGGCCGTTCCTGGCGGCGTTGGTCGACCAGGTCGAGGAGACGGCGAACCTGGCGGTGCTGGACGGGGACGAGGTCGTGTACGTGGCGCAGGTGCCGTCGCGGCACTCGATGCGGATGTTCACCGAGGTGGGCCGCCGCCTGCTGCCGCACGGGACCGGGGTCGGGAAGGCGATCCTGTCGCAGCTGCCGCGGGACGAGGTGCGGGCGCTGCTGGGGCGGACCGGGCTGCCGGCGTACACGCCGAACACGATCACGGACGCGGAGGAGCTGCTGGCCTCGCTCGACCGGATCGCGGAGCAGGGGTACGCGCTGGACGAGAGCGAGCAGGAGTTGGGGGTCCGCTGCATCGCCGTGCCGCTGGTGGGCGCGCCGACCCTCGCGGCGGTGTCGGTGTCGGGCCCCGAGGGTCGGCTGACGAAGGAAGCCGTGGACCGCATCCTGCCGGAGGTCCTGGCCATCGCGAAGCGCCTGTCCGCGCAGTCCGCACTGGCCTGAACAAGTGGGCCACCGGCAATCGCCGGCGGTCCGGCCCACCGGTAGACGACCGGTCAACTATTTGATCGGAAATAGACGACCGGTCAACTATCCGGCCGCGCGCGTTGACGTGCTGCGGCAAGTGACCTGGGTCTCCGTTGACCGAGTTATATTCATGCGCATACAGTTAATGCACATGCACTCGTCACACCGGAAGGTCGGCCCATGCACTGGCTCCACCTCGCCATCGCCACCGTCTTCGAGATCGTCTTCGCCCTCGGAGCACGCGCCGCCAACGGCTTCACCCGCCCGCTGCCCTCGGTGGTGACGCTCGTCGCGGCGGCGGGCGGGATCTTCTTCCTCAGCCTCGCCCTGCGCACGCTGGACGTCGGCGTCGGCTACACGATCTGGACCGGCATCGGGTCGATCGGGACGGTCGTCATCGGCGCGTTCCTGTTCAAGGAACGCCTGACCGCCGCCCGCGCCGTGTGCTTCGGCGTGATCATCCTCGGCGTCGTCGGCCTCCGCGTCGCGGCCGGCGCCTGAACCCGACAGCGCCCGAACCCCACAGCGCCCGAACCCCACAGCGCCCGAACCCCACAGCGCCCGAACCCCACAGCGCCCGAACCCCACAGCGCCCGAACCCCACAGCCCCCGAACCCCACAGCCCCCGAACCGGAAGCAGAGCAAAGATGCACAACCACAAGCGCGCCTGGACCTACCTGCTGATCGCGGCCGTGTTCGAGGTCGTCTTCGCCCTCGGCACCAACGGCTCCAACGGGTTCACGCACCTCTGGTGGTCGATCACCACCATCGTCGCCGCGGCCGGCGGCATCTTCTTCCTCAGCCTCGCCGTCAAGACCCTCGACGTGGGCGTCGGCTACACCGTCTGGACCGGCATCGGCTCGGTGGGCACGGTCGTGTTCGGCAGCATCGTCTTCCACGAGTCGCTGTCCGCGCTGAAGGTCCTGTGCTTCCTCCTGATCATCGGCGGCGTGGTCGGGCTCAAGCTCACGTCACGCGCGGCACCGGCCAGCTAACATATGTATGTACGACCATAGAAACGGGAGGGCCACCATGCCGGACGCTTCGGACCACGCGGTGGCCCTCTCCAGCGACGGACAGCTCTGGGCCCGGCTGTCCGCGCTGCACGCCCGGGTCGGCGGCGCCATGCAGAAGGTCCTGCAGCGGCGCGCCGACATCGGGTTCTCGGAGTTCCTCGCCCTCGTCGCCCTCGCCAACTCCGAACTCGGCGAACTGCACATGCAGGAACTCGAAGAGGTCACCCAGCTCAACCAGAGCTCGGTCAGCCGGCTCGTCCTGCGCCTGGAACGGACCGGGCTGACCGAGCGCCGCCACTGCGAGCGCGACCGGCGGCGCGTCTACACGGGCATCACCGAACTGGGGCGCGCGGTGGTCGCGGAGGCGCTGCCCGTCTACGAAGCGGCGTTGAGCGACGCGTTCGGCACGGTCACCGGCGACCGCGAGCTGGGACCGCTGCTGGCGAAGCTGCGCGACTGACCCCGCGCGGTTCCCACCATCGAGCGACCCCGGCGTGCCGGGCGGGCGGCCAACGGTCAAGATCTCCCGCGTGACTTACGAGGGACGCACGCTGACCCTGCACTGGGACGACCGCCAGGTGGTGGGCCGCTGGTCCGACGGGTCCCGGCTGGACCCCGAGCCGGCGGACCCCGCCGCGGACCGGGTGCAGTGGCTGGTGGACCTGATCGCGCGGTACCGCCGCGCCTACCCCGGCGCGCGGGTGCGCGCCACCAACCGCGACGACTGGCGGGCGCCCGCGAGCGGGCGGCTGCGGTACGTCGTGCCGCAGGAGCCGCCCGCGGGCCGGCCCTACGTCGTGCGGTCCGCGCTGGAACCGTTGCACTACCACGTCTTCCCGGAGCGCCGGGAGGTCAAGGAGTGCTGGCACCACTGCCCGTGAGGGCCTAGCCCAGGAGGGCGTCGACGAACGCGGCCGGCTCGAACGGGGCCAGGTGGTCGGCGCCCTCGCCCAGGCCGACGAGCTTGACCGGCACGCCGAGCTCCCGCTGGACCTGGAAGACGATGCCACCCTTGGCCGTGCCGTCCAGCTTGGTCAGCACGATGCCGGTCACGTCCACCACGTCGGCGAACACGCGGGCCTGGGTCAGGCCGTTCTGGCCGGTGGTGGCGTCCAGGACCAGCAGCACCTCGTCCACCTCGGCCTGCTTCTCCACCACGCGCTTGACCTTGCCCAGCTCGTCCATCAGGCCGGTCTTGGTGTGCAGGCGGCCGGCGGTGTCCACCAGCACCGTGTCCACGCCCTTCGCCACGCCCTGCTTGACCGCCTCGAACGCGACCGACGCCGGGTCCGCGCCCTCCGCGCCGCGCACGGTCGCCGCGCCGACCCGCGAGCCCCAGGTCTCCAACTGGTCGGCGGCGGCGGCGCGGAACGTGTCCGCCGCGCCCAGCAGCACCGTGCGGCCGTCGGCGACCAGCACGCGGGCCAGCTTGCCGGTGGTGGTGGTCTTGCCGACGCCGTTCACGCCGACCACGAGCACGACGGCGGGCTTGCCCGAGTGCGGGAGCGCGTGGACGTTGCGGTCCAACTCCGGGTGCAGCGCCTCGACGAGGACCTCCCGCAGCAACGCGCGGGCGTCGTCGGAGGTGCGCACGCCACGGCTCGCGATGCGCTCACGCAGGTTGGTGACGACCTGGTCGGTCACCGCCGCGCCGAGGTCGGCCAGCAGCAGGGTGTCCTCGACGTCGGTCCACGAGTCCTCGTCCAGGTCGCCCGCGCCGAGCAGGCCCAGCAGGCCCTGGCCGAAGGTCGAGCGGGAGCGGGACAGCTTGCCGCGCAGCCGTTCCAGGCGACCGGCGGTGGGCTCGATCTCCTCGATCTCGGACGCCTCGACCGGCAGGTCCACGTCCACGAACCCGCGCTTCACGGAGTCGCGGGGGACGCTGGCGTCGTCGCCCACGCCCGGCTGGCCGTCGACCTCGGTGCGGTCGGCGACCGGGTGCTCGACCGGGGCCGTGTCGGACGGCGTGGTCGGGGTCGCGGTGTCGAGGGGCGGGGTGGGCGCCTCGTCGACGGGCCGGGCGGGGCTCGCGCCGCTCGGCCCGGCCGCGGCGGGCTCGGCGGCGGGCTCCGCCTCGACCGGCTCGGCGGGTTCGACCGGCTCGCGCTCGACCGGTTGAGCCGGCTTGCGCTCAGCGGGCTTGCGCTCGGCGGGCTTGCGCTCGGCGGGCTTGCGCTCGGCGGGTTCGGCCGGCTTGGTGTCCGCGGGTTTCGGCTCGGTCGTCCGGGGTGCGAAGCTCACCCCCGACCCGGCCTGGTAGCCCTTGACGGCCGGCTTGTCCTCCTCGGGTTCGGCGAGGCTGATCCGCCGCTTCCGGGACAGCACGACGCCGGTGACGAGGGCGACCGCGAGCAGGGCCGCGACAACGACGACGATCCAGATCACAAGCTCCGTGGACACTCCGCAATCCTCGCACGCCACGTTCCGTGACAATCCAACAAGCTGGATTGATTTCCGGCAACTTTCCCACTTACACCCTTGCGCCTGCGGTCTGTGTGGAATAGGACACAGGGCGTGAGGGTGATCGGGCTCATCTCCGGGACGTCGATGGACGCCGTCGACGTCGCCGTCGGCGACTTCTCGTTCGACGGCACGACCATCGCGCTGCGCCCGATCGCGCACGCCGAGCACCCGTTCCCGCCCGAACTGCGCGAGCCGCCCGCGAGCGCCGCCGACCTGTGCGTGCTGGACACCCGGCTGGGCCAGGTGTTCGCGGCGGCGGCCCGGGAGCACGAGGCCGACCTGGTGGCCTCGCTCGGCCAGACCGTGCACCACTGGGTCGAGGACGGCCGGTGCCTGGGCACGCTCCAGGTCGGCGCGCCCGCGTGGATCGCCGAGGCGACCGGGCTGCCCGTCGTCGCCGACTTCCGGGTGCGGGACGTCGCCGCCGGCGGCCACGGCGCGCCCCTCGCGAGCACCCTGGACGCCCTCTGGCTCGCCGAACTGGCCGGCTCCGAGCCGGGCAACGCCGTCGCCCTGAACATCGGCGGCATCGCGAACATCACGAAGGTTTCGCCCGAAGGTGTGATCGCCTACGACACCGGGCCGGGCAACGCGCTGATGGACGCCGCCATGACCGTCCTCTCGAACGGCCTGCGCACCTGCGACCTGAACGGCGAGTTCGCCGCCCGCGGCCGGGTCCACGAGGAGTTGCTCGACCGCCTCCTCGCCGACCCCTACTACGCCCTCCCCGCGCCGAAGTCGACCGGCAAGGAGCACTTCAACCGCGCCTACCTGGACCGGATGACCGGGGGACTGGTGATCCAGGCCGAGGACCTGCTCGCCACCCTCACCGAACTGACCGCCCGCACGATCGCCGCCGAGTGCGCCGGGCCGGTGATCGGGTCCGGCGGCGGGATGCGCAACCCCGTGCTGGTGGAGTCGTTGCGCGCCAAGGTCGAGCTGCGCACCAGCGACGAGCTGGGCCTGCCCGGCGACGCCAAGGAGGCCTACCTGACCGCCCTGCTCGGCTTCCTGACCTGGCACGGCCTGCCCGCCAACGTCCCCTCCGCCACCGGCGCGTCCGGCCCGCGCCCGCTCGGCTCGATCACCCCCGGCCGCGAACCCCTGCGCCTGCCCGAGCCCGTGACCACCGCCGTCACCGGGCTCAAAGTGATTGGAGGACACCGTGCGCGCACTTGATGTCGCCATCATCGTGCTGTTCCTGGTGGGGATGCCGCTGCTGGGGGTGTGGATCGGCGGCCGGCAGCGCTCCGCCACGGACTACTTCGTCAGCGAGCGTCGCATCTCGTGGTGGGTCGTGTGCGTGTCGGTGGTGTCCGCGGAGACGTCCACGCTGACCGTGCTGTCCGTGCCGACGGTCGCCTACGGCGGGACGATGACGTTCCTGTCGCTGGCGATCGGCTACCTGCTCGGCCGGATCGTGGTGTCGTTCGTGCTGCTGCCCAAGTACATCGCGGGCAACCTGATCACGGCGTACGGGTTCCTGGGCAAGCGGTTCGGCGGCGGGTTGCAGTCCACGGCGTCGGTGACGTTCCTGGTGACCCGGCTGCTCGCGGACGGCCTGCGGCTGTTCGCCACCGCGATCCCGGTGAAGGTCGTGCTCGCGGCGTACGGGGTCAACGCGTCCTACTGGGCGATCGTGGTCGTGTTGGGCATCGCGATGGTCGTCTACAGCTTCCTGGGCGGCGTGCGGGCCGTGGTGTGGGTGGACGCCATCCAGATGCTCTGGTACGTCCTGGGCGCCGTCGCGGTGATCGTGGTGCTGTCCGGCAAGCTGCCCGACGGCTGGTTCTCCGCCGCGGCCGACGCGGGCAAGTTCCAGATCCTCGACTTCGCCGCCAGCCCGTTCACCTCGCCGTACGCGATCCCGACCGCGTTCATCGGCGGCGCGGTCCTGTCCATGGCCTCGCACGGCGCGGACCAACTCATCGTGCAGCGGCTGATGGCCACCAAGGACGTGCGGGCGTCGCAGAAGGCGTTGATCGCCAGCGGTGTGGTCGTGTTCCTCCAGTTCGCGTTGTTCCTGTTCATCGGCGTGATGCTGTGGGCGTTCTACAAGGGCGCGAACCCGGTCAAGGACCTGGGGCTGAACAACAACGACGAGCTGTTCGCGAACTTCATCGTGCGGGACATGCCGTCGGGGCTGTCCGGGTTCGTGATCGCGGGCATCCTCGCGGCGGCGCTGTCGTCGTCGCTGGGCGCGCTGGCCTCGTCCACGGTCACCGACGTCTACCAGAAGTTGGTGCGGCGGCCGATGACCGAGGCGGAGGTGTTCCGGCAGGGCCGGATCTGGACGGTGGTGTGGGCGGGTCTGCTGATCGTGTGCGCGGGCCTGTTCGCCTCGCTGACGCGGCGCGGCAACCCGATCGTGGAGCAGGGCCTGTCCATCGCCGGGTTCACCTACGGCGCGTTGCTGGGCGCGTTCCTGCTGGGGTTGCTGTTCCGCAAGGCCAAGCAGACCGACGCGATCGTGGCGTTCGTGACGACCGTGGTGGTGATGGCGTTCGTGATCCTGGGCGTGAAGTTCGTCGGCCCGGAGGCCGCGGCGACCCTCGACTTCTCGGCGGCCACCGCGACCTCCAAGCCGCTGGCGTACCCGTGGTACACGCCGATGGGTGTGCTGGTGACGCTCGTCGTGGGCGGCTTGCTCTCGTTGCGGCACAAGGGCTACACGCCGCCCGAGGTGGACGAGGCCGTGAGCGTGAAGGCGGCCTGAGCGACCGGGCCGCTCGGGCCGTCCAGGCGGCCTGAGCGGCTCAGGCGGCTGTGGAGCGGTAGGCCACCAGTTCGAGGGTGCGGCGGAAGCCGAGCCGGTCGAACATGTGGTGGGACGACGTGTTGCCGGCCAGGATGGCGGCGGCGGCTTGGGGGCGGGCGCCGAAGCGCTCGGCGAGCTTCCAGACGAGTTCGGTGATCAACGCGGCACCGACCCCCTTGCCGCGCACGTCGGGTTCCACGGCGACGAAGTCGATGTAGTACTCCCCGGGCTCGGCCTTGCCCGCGGCGTAGCCGAGCACCCGGTCGCCGTCCATCGCGACGACGACGGTGTGGTCCCGGCTGCCGTCGACCAGGGACCGGCCGGACAGGTAGGTCTTGGGGAAACAGCGCTCGTGCAGGACGGCCACCGCCTCGTGGACGGCGGCCTCGGTCGGCAGGACGCGCATCTCGCGCGCCGGGCCGGTGCGGGGGCAGCTCGCCTCGCGCAGCAGCAGCCCGCGCAGGCCGTCGCCGTCGAGGACGTGGATGCTGCTCGCCCGGCCCGCGGTGAAACCGTGGCGTTCGGCGAACGCGGCCAGCCTGCGGTGCAGGGTGTGGCCGTAGACCTCGCGGTCGGCGATGCCGGCCAGGAGGGGTTGGGCGCGGGCGTAGAGGGCGTCGGAGGTCTGGTCCCAGATGCGGCTGCCCGCCGGGTGGTTGACCGGGACGTCCACGAACGGTCCGTGCAGGAACGCCCGGCCCAGCTCGGCGTCCACCTCGACGCTGAGCACGCCGCAGACGCGGCCGGAGTCGTCGGTGGCGACGACGGTGCAGGAGGGCCAGTCGGGTTCGAATTCGGCGAGTTCTTCGGTCAGCTCCCCGAGCGTCTCACCGAGGTAGCCGATGTGGTGCGCGGTGTCGGCTTGGAGCCGGACGAGCAGGGCCAGCACCGCGCCCAGGTCGTCCTGGCCGGCGAAACGGGTGTCATACATGTCCGGAATAGTCACTCGCGGATGCACCGAACGCGAGGGAGTTTTCGGACGTGGACGCTGCTGATCTTGCGCGGGCCGTCGGGGTGGGCGCGGACTTCCTGGAGGGGGTGGTGGACCGTGACTGGGCGGTGGGCGTGCCGGGGATGGACTGGACGGTGGCGCAGACCGTGGCGCACGTCGGCAACTGCCTGATGTGGTACGCGATCGACATGGCCGCGGGCGCCGGCGGCCTGCACACCGCGGACGTCGAGGTGCGGCCCGCGACGCCGCCCGCCGAGCTGGTGGCCACGCTGCGGACGTTCGGGGCGGTGCTCGGGAGCGTCCTCGCCACCGCGCCGCCGGACGCGCGCGGCTGGCACCCGTGGGGCGAGGCGGACGTGGCCGGGTTCGCCGCGATGGGGTCGATCGAGTCGATCATCCACGCGCACGACGCGTCGCGGGCGCTGGGCGTGCCGTTCGAGCCGCCGGCGGACCTGGTGACCAAGGTGCTGCGGCGGCTGTTCCCGGAGGCCCCGGTGGACACCGACCCCTGGCAGACGCTGTTGTGGGCGACCGGGCGGCAGCCGTTGGGCGACCTGCCGCGGCGGGGCGAGTGGGCCTGGCACTCCGCGCCCCTGCCCTGAGCGGGTTTCGGCGCGCGGTCGGACGTGGGGCGGGTCACCATGGGGACCGCAACACCCCCGGGGAGGCGTCATGGCGGTGCGGCGCGTGCACTTCGAGGAAGCGGGTTGCCCGGTCTCGCGGTCGGTGGACGCGGTCGGCGACTGGTGGTCGCTGCTGATCGTGCGGGACGCGTTCGACGGCGTCCGGCGGCTGGTGGACTTCCAGCGGAGCCTGGGTGTGGCCAAGAACATGCTCAGCGCCCGGCTGCGGGCGCTGGTGGCGAACGGGGTGATGGTCCCGGTCCCGCCGGCCGACGGCGGGTTCCAGCGCGAGTACGTGCTGACCCCGAAGGGCCGTGACCTCTTCCCGGTGATCGTGGCGCTGCGCCAATGGGGTGAACGCCACTGCTTCGTGCCGGGCGAGCCGCACACCGTCCTGGTGGACCGCGCGGACGGCCGACCAGTGGCGCAGGTGGAGGTGCGCGCGGAGTCCGGAGCGGTGCTCGGACCGGACGACACCGTTGTCATGGAGGTGTCCTGACGGGACGCATCTCTTGCCGCCGGGCTGCGCGTGGTGGACCCTCGACTGCGTGAGTGAGGAAACGATCCAACTCGAACTCAACGACAGCGGGGTGGCGGTAGACCTTCCGATGCCCGCCAACCAGCGGGACGCGATCCAGGAGGTTCCCTACCGGCCGGTGGAATTCCGGGACGACGACCTGCCCAGCGCACTCGAACGGGCCGCTTCCTGGCTCCGGCAGACCCAGGACTGGCTGGGCGAGGCGGTAGACGTCATCGCGATCCACCTGGACTACGACGACACCAAGGGTTCGCCGTACTACAACCTCAAGTTGCTGTGCAACGACGAGGACCTGGCCGGAGTCCCCCGCGTGGTCCGCGAGCACGAGGCTGGTATTACCCGCCAGTAGCGTACCGTTGGGGTATGCCAGATCGCGTGTACCCGCCGGTGATCGCCGCGGCCAAGCTCATGTTCCGCGTGCTCGACCTGCGCATCACCGTGGACGGCGCGCGCCACGTGCCGACCACCGGCGGGGCCGTGCTGGCGAGCAACCACGTCAGCTACCTGGACTTCATCTTCGCGGGCTACGGCGCGCAGCCCGCGAAGCGCCTGGTCAGGTTCATGGCCAAGCACGAGGTGTTCAAGCACCGCGTGTCGGGCCCGTTGATGCGCGGGATGCACCACATCCCGGTGGACCGCGCCAACGGCCAGGAGTCGTTCCAGCAGGCGCTGGACGCGCTGCGGGCGGGTGAGGTGGTCGGGATCTTCCCGGAGGCCACCATCAGCCGGTCCTTCACGGTGAAGGACATCAAGAGCGGCGCGGTGCGCTTGGCGGCGGAGGCCGGCGTGCCGTTGCTGCCGGTCGCCGTGTGGGGCACGCAGCGGCTGTGGACCAAGGGCCGACCAAAGAACCTGACGCAGCGACACGTGCCGGTGACGATCATCGTGGGCGAGGCGATCGAGCCCACGACGGACGAGGCATTGCGGAAGCGGATGCAGGAACTGTTGGACGAGGCCCAGGCCCGGTACCCGGAGAACGGGGACGGGCAGTGGTGGCAACCCGCACACCTGGGCGGGGTCGCACCCACGCCGGAGGAGGCCGCCGAACTGGACCGCCGACGCGACTGAGCGCCACACTTCGCGCGAAGCGCGGCGCTTCGCCGCGCAGCGGCGTGCTTTTGGTTCGGGCTCCCAGCCACAAGGGGCCTTCGTGTTCCCCACCGTATGACCTGCCCGAAGGGCTACCACAGATTTCCCCGGGTGACGCCGAAAGTTTTGC
>NZ_JBEZBW010000057.1:0-52704 GCF_040647305.1 Saccharothrix sp. NPDC042600
CATACGGAGATGACACAAGCAAGAAGCCCGGGTTGGGGTGTGACCTCACCAGGCCCCTGTGCTCCGCGCTGCGCGCGTCGAAGCGGAGTTGCGCGTCGAGCGGCGTTGCGCGTCGAGCGGCGCGCTGCGCGGAGGGGTGGGGTCAGCTGATGGAGTTGAAGTCTTGCCAGCCGGTGGCTACGACTTCCGGTTCGGCCGCGTAGGTGGCTTCCGGGTTGTCCGGGTCGAACTTGCCGCTGTGGACGTAGGCCAGGAGGGTGCCGTCCTCGGTCAGGGCCAGGAGGTCCGGGTTGCCGTCCAGGTCCACGTCCGTGACCGCGAAGACCTTGGCGTCCCAGTCGCGGCGGATGGTGTGCCAGGTGCCCTCGTGGGTGAAGGCCTCGCCGTTCGTCAGCTCGCCCGGGCCGAACTCGTAGGCGTCCAGGTCGCCGTTGGCGCGCACCACCAGGAGGTCCGGGCGGCCGGTTCGGGTGATGTCGGCCAGGGTCCAGGGGAAGTCCGCCACGTCCACCGTGACCATCGGGTGCGGGGTCCGGTCGTAGGTCTCCGACTCCACCACCTCGCCCTGGCTGAAGAAGGCGTGCACGCCGCCCTGGTCCTGTTCCCTGCCGAACATCACGTCCGGGCCCCCGCCCAGGCTGCCGATGGCCATCGTCTCCCAGCGGCGGTCGGCTCGACGGCCGGAGATCTTGATCGGCTCACCCAGGGTGTCGAGGCCGTTCAGGCCCTTGTTGGGGTAGAGGAAGACGCCCTCGAACGGGTTGTACTTCAGGGTGCTCAGGGCCAGGACGTGCGCACGGCCACTGCCGTCGATGTCGATCGTCCGAACCATGTAGTGGTTGCGGAGGTGGTGGAAGTTCTCCGCGATCTTCACCGGCTCCCCGTAGGTGCCCGTGCCGCTGAACCGGCCGCTGTGGGGCACCAGGTACAGGTCTCCGGTGCTCTCGCTGCGCGCGAGGATGTCGAGCCTGCCGTCACCGCCGAACGAGTGGCACAGACCGTTCCCGATCATCTCCGCCAAGGTCACACCTCCGTGTCGTGGCTCGCGTCAGCGGAACCTGACGTGCGAGCGGTCGAGCTGGTCCACGCTGGTCACGCCGAGCAGTTTCATCGTGACCTCGATCTCGCGGGTCAGGATCTCCATCGCCTTGACCACGCCGCGCCGGCCGCCGGCCATGAGGCCGTACTGGTAGCACCGACCGACGCAGGCCGCGGTCGCGCCCAGGGCGATGGCGGCGACGATGTCCGCGCCGGAGGTGATGCCGGTGTCCACCAACACCTCGATGCGCTCGCCGACCGCGTCCACCACGTCGGGCACCAGCTCGACGGGGACGGGCGCGCGGTCGAGCTTGCGGCCACCGTGGGTGGACAGCCACACCGCGTCCACGCCGGCGTCGGCCACGCGCACGGCGTCGGCGACGCTCTGGACGCCCTTGGCGACCAGCTTGCCCGACCACGTGCCCCGCAACCACTCCAGGTCCTCAATGGACAGTCGTGGGTTGAAGACCTTCTTGATCAGGTCGGACGCCGAGCCGTTGCCGGTCGCGGCGAGCACCTTCGGGGACGGGGCGCCGCCGCGGACCTGGCTGAGCCACCAGCCGGGGTGCAGCCAGGCCTCGGCGAACGTGCCGATGCTCATCGACGGCGGGATGGTCAGGCCGTTGCGGATGTCGCGGCGGCGTGGCACGGAGATGGGTGTGTCGAGGGTGAGCAGGATCGTGTCGAAGCCCGCCTCCTCCGCCAGCCCCAGCAGTTCCTTGACCATCGCCCGGTCCTCGGCGAAGTAGAGCTGGAACCAGTGCCGCCCGCCGGGCGCGGCGGCGGCGATGTCGGACAGGGACGTCGTGGCGAGCGTGGACACCGAGTAGGGGATGCCGAACTGCGCCGCCACGGACGCCACCGCCGACTCGCCCTCCGGGTGCATGACCCGGGTGAACCCGACCGGGGCCAGGCAGAACGGCAGCCTCTGCTCCTTGCCGAGCACGGTGCGGGTGGTGTCGATCTCGGCCACGTCGCGCAGCACCGACGGCTGGAACTCGATGTCGGCGAAGGTCTGCCGGGCACGGCTGAGGCTGCGTTCGCTGTCCGCCGCGCCGTCGGTGTAGTCGAACACCATGCGCGGCACCCGCCTCTGGGCGAGCTTGCGCAGGTCATCGATGCCCGCCGCGCGCAGCAGCTTGCGGTCGGTGGGGTTCCACGCCATCTTCGGCGGCTTGAGCAGGGTGCGGAGCTGGGCGGACTTGGCCATGGGGGATCGATCCTTCCTGGGGCGGTCAGGCGGCTTGCCGGTCGCGGGTCTGCAACTCCGCGACGAGCGCGCGGTCCCCCAGCAGGTGCTCCACGACCTCGGCGGGTGTGGGGTGGTCGTAGACGAGCGCGGCGGGCAGGTCGAGGCCGGTGAGGGCTTCGAGCCGGCGCCGCAGTTCGACGGCGGTCAGCGAGGAGAACCCGATCTCCAGGAACTCCTCGTGCTCGTCCACGCCGGCGGCCGACGGCAGACCGAGGGTGAACGCGGTCTGCGTCCGCACCACGTGGGAGAGCACGGCCCGCGCCTGCTCGTCGTCGGCGCCGTCGAGCAGGCGGCGCAGCGCGTCGGGGCTGTCGACGTCGGCTCCCCCGCCGTCGTCGGCCTCGGCGGCGTGCCGCAGGGCGTCCGGCAGCTCGCGCAGCAGCGGGCTGGGCCGGAACTCGGTGTAGCCGGGCACGAACCCGGCCCAGTCGGGGACGCCGGCGACCCGGCCGTCGCCGACGGCGGTCAGGAAGCCGGCCGCGGTCGCGTCCACCGTGATCGACACCGCGCCCTCGCGCTGGTGCGCCAGCGCGTCGAACGTGGCGGCGGTCTCCGGCGAGCCGCCCAGGCCGAACAGCTCGTCCACGGTGGACACCAGGATCAACTGGGCCGCGTCGGACACCCGGGCGGTGGCGATCGGGTCGTCGGCGTCGCTGGTGACCACCAGCGTCTCCGCGGCGCCGGTGGTGACCTTCACGCCGGCGTCGTTGAGCAGGGCGGTGATGCGGTCGGCCAGCGGGCCGCCGTGCACGGCCACCGGTCCCGTGGGCGACCACGGCGTCGCGGCGGGCGCGTTGAGCAGCCGGCGGGCGAACACCCCGGCCGGGCGCACGGCGACCTGGTCCTCCCCCGCGCCCTTGGTGAGCACGGCGGTCAGGGCGGCGAGCGAACGGTCGTCCGACGCCTCCGGCAGGTCCACCACGCCACCCCAGGCCCGGGGTGTGGTGACGGCGGCCGAGCGGGCGTGGCCCCACACCGCCGCGCCGGTCAGGTCGGCGACCCGGTCGGTCGGCGTGACGGCGACCGCGCCGCGGGTCAGGTACCAGACCGGGGCGTCCAGGCGGGCCCGGTCGAGTTCGGCGAGCAGGGCGGCCGGCGCGCCCGAGGTGGCCACGACGCCGGCGACGATCCGGTCCGGGGCCAGGGCCAGCAGGGCGTCGGCGGTGGCGTCGGTGTAGCCGCGGACGTCGGCCCCGGCACGGGCCAGGGCGTCGCCGACCTGCGACTCGGCCGCCGGGACCAGCCAGATCCCGCGCAGCGACGGGGTCGGCAGGGCGGGCACCGGGCGCCAGCGCACCTGGTGGCCGGGCTCCGGGCCGCGCCGGTAGGCGGCCAGGGCCGCGACGACGTCCTTGAGCGACGCCGAGTCGTCCAGGCCCAGCAACGCGCCCAGGTCGGCGCGGTCCACCGCGGCCCAGAAGTCGTCGGTCGGGGCGGCGGCGGTCTCGGCGGGCGCGTCCGGCCACAGGCGGGTGCGCTGGAACGCGTAGGTGGGCAGGTCGACGCGGCGGGCGCCGGCGAAGAACGCGGACCAGTCCACGGTGACGCCCAGGCTGTGCAGGCGGGCCACGGCCTCGGTCACCACGGCGGGGCCGGTGCGGTCCTTGCGCTGGGTCGGGACGAACGCGGCGTCGGCCACGCTCTCCCGGCCCATCGCGGTGAGCACCGCGTCCGGCCCCAGTTCGAGGAACGTCTTCACGCCCCGACCGGACAGCGCCTCGACGGCCTCGGCGAACCGCACGGGTTGCCGCACCTGCGCCACCCAGTACGCGGGATCTGTCAGACCCCCGTGGGACGATGATGACGGGGGCCGGAGGCCGGCCGTCGACACCAGCGGAAGCGTCGGCTCGCGGTAGGTGATCGACTCGGCGACCTCGCGGAACTCGTCCAGCATCGGGTCCATCAGCGGCGAGTGGAACGCGTGCGACACGGTGAGGCGCTTGGTCTTGCGGCCCCGCGAAGCCAGTTCCGCGGCCACGGCCAGGGTTTCGGCCTCCGCACCGGACAGCACGATCGAGGACGGCCCGTTGATCGCGGCGATGGCGACCCGCTCGGTGAGCAGCGGGGTCACCTCGGCCTCCGTGGCCTGCACGGCGACCATCGCGCCGCCGGTCGGCAGCGCCTGCATCAGGCGGCCGCGGGCGGTCACCAGGCGGGCGGCGTCGGCCAGGCTGAAGACGCCGGCGACGTGGGCCGCCGCCAGCTCGCCGATGGAGTGCCCGGCCACGAAGTCGGGACGGACGCCCCAGGACTCCAGCAGGCGGAACAGAGCCACCTCGAACGCGAACAACGCGGGCTGGGTGTAGCCGGTCTGGTGCAGTTCTTCCGTGTCCAGCACTTCTGACAACGGCCGGTCCAGGTGCTGGTCCAGCTCGGCGCACACCGCGTCGAAAGCCTGCGCGAACGCCGGGAAGACCCGCAGTTCACGGCCCATGCCCACGCGTTGCGCGCCCTGCCCGGTGAACAGGAACGCCGTGCCGGCGTCGGCCGCCACGCCCTCCACCACGCCGGGCACGGACTCGCCCCGGGACAGCGCGGCCAGGCGGTCGCGCAGCTCGTCCGGGGCGCCGACGACGGCCGCGCGGTGGCGGAACGCCGTCCGGGTGGTGGCCAGCGAGAAGCCGAGGTCGGCCGGGTCGCCGGACAGGTGGACCAGCAGGCGGGAGGCCTGGTCGCGCAGGGCGTCCCGGTCCCGGCCGGACAGCACCAGCGGCACCACCGGGACGTCGGCGGACGAGTCCACCACGACCGCCTCGGGGGCCTGCTCGATGATGGCGTGCGCGTTGGTGCCGGAGATGCCGAACGACGACACCCCGGCCCGGCGCGGACGCCCCGTCTCCGGCCACGGCACGGACTCGGTGAGCAGCCGAACGGCCCCGCCGGCCCAATCGACGTGCGGCGACGGCTCGTCCACGTGCAGGGTCGCGGGCAGCACGCCGTGCCGGATCGCCTCCACCATCTTGATGACGCCGGCGACACCGGCGGCGGCCTGCGTGTGCCCGATGTTGGACTTGATCGAGCCCAGCCACAGCGGGTGCTCGGCGCGGTCCCCGCCGTAGGTGGCCAGCAGCGACTGCGCCTCGATCGGGTCGCCCAGCGTGGTGCCGGTGCCGTGCGCCTCGACGGCGTCCACTTCGGACGGTCGCAGGCCGGCGTCGGCGAGGGCCTGGTGGATCAGGCGTTGCTGGGACGGGCCGTTGGGCGCGGTCATGCCGTTGGACGCGCCGTCCTGGTTCACCGCCGTGCCGCGCACGACCGCCAGCACGGGGTGGCCGTTGCGGCGGGCGTCGGACAGCCGTTCCAGCACCAGGACGCCGACGCCCTCGCCCCAGCCGGTGCCGTCGGCCGCCGCCGCGAAGGACTTGCAGCGGCCGTCCGGGGCGAGCGCCCGCTGCCGGCTGAAGTCGATGAACGCGTTGGGGGTGGCCAGCACGGTCACGCCGCCGGCCAGCGCCAGCGTGCACTCGCCGCGCCGCAGCGCCTGGGCCGCGAGGTGCATGGTGACCAGCGACGACGAGCACGCGGTGTCCACGGTGACCGCCGGCCCCTCCAGCCCGAGCACGTAGGACACGCGCCCGGACACCACGCCGCCCGCGATGCCGGTGCCGATGAACCCGTCCAGCTCGTCGGGCAGGTGCTGGAGGTGGGCGGTGTAGTCGTGGTACATCAGGCCCGCGAACACGCCGGTCCGGCTGCCGCGCAACGTGGTCGGGTCGATGCCCGCCCGTTCCACGGCCTCCCAGGAGGTCTCCAGGAACAGCCGCTGCTGCGGGTCCATCGCGAGCGCCTCGCGCCGCGAGATGCCGAAGAACCCGGCGTCGAACCAGGCCGCGTCGTACAGGAACGCGCCCTCGCCGCAGTAGGTGCGGCCGGGCTTCTCCGGGTCGGCGTCGACCAGGTTGTCCAGGTCCCAGCCGCGGTCGGTCGGGAAGCCCGACACCGTGTCCACGCCCGAGGCGACCAGGTCCCACAGCTGCTCGGGCGAGGTGACGCCGCCGGGGAACCGGCAGCCCATGCCGACGATCGCGATGGGCTCGTCGGTCTCCCGCGACACGGTCACGACGGCCGCGGCGGACGCGCCGTCGAACAGCTCGGCGTCCAGGTGCTCGGCGAGCGCGGTCGGGTTGGGGTAGTCGAAGATCAGGGTCGCGGGCAGCCGCAGGCCGACCACGGCGTTGAGGCGGTTGCGGAACTCGACGGCGGTCAGCGAGTCGAAACCCAGTTCCTTGAACGCCTTCGTCGCGCCGACCGCGCTGCCGTCGCTGTGCCCGAGCACGACCGCGACCTGGGTGCGGACGACGTCGAGCAGCTCCTTGCGCCGCTCCTCCGCGCCGCGCCCGGCCAGCCGGGAGACCAGGTCGGACGCGGCGGCGGCGCCGGCCTCGACCTGGCGGCGGTTCGGGACGCGGACCAGGCCGCGCAGCACCGACGCCAGTGCCGGTCCCTGCTCGCGCAGGGCGGCCAGGTCGAGCCGGATGGGCACCAGTGCGGCCTCGGGCGCGCCGAGGGCCTGGTCGAACAGCTCCAGGCCGTCCTCGGTGGACAGCGGGCGGACGCCGGAGCGGCGCATGCGGGCCAGGTCGGCGTCGTCCAGCGCCCCGGTCAGGCCGGTGCGCAGCTCCCACATGCCCCACGCCAGCGCGACGGCGGGCTTGCCCAGCGCGCGGCGGTGGGCGGCGAAGGCGTCCACGAAAGCGTTTGCGGCGGCGTAGTTGGCCTGGCCGGGTCCGCCGAACACGCCGGCGGCGGAGGAGAACACCACGAAGGCCTCGACGTCACCGACCAGCTCGTGCAGGTTGACCACCGCGTCGACCTTGGGCCGCAACGCGGTCGCCACGCGCTCGGGGGTGAGCGAGGACAGCACGCCGTCGTCCAGCACGCCGGCCGTGTGCACGACGGCGGTGGGCGGGTGTTCGGCGACCAGGGCGGCGAGCGCGTCGCGGTCGGCGGCGTCGCAGGCGGCGACCGTGACCCGGACGCCGGTCAGCTCGTCGCGCAGGGCGGCCAGCTCGTCGGTCAGGCCGCGGCGGCCGGCGAGGACCAGGTGCTCGACGTCGTGGTGGGTCGCCAGGTGCCGGGCGACCAGGCCGCCGAGCACGCCGGAGGCGCCGGTGACCAGCACGGTCCCGCGGAGCGTCGGCGCGGCCGGCTCGCCGGGGGCCTTGGCCAGGCGGGGCGCGAGAACGCGTCCGTCGCGCAGCGCGAGCTGGGGTTCGCCGGTCCGCAGGGCGGGGCCGAGGTCCGCGGTGTCGTCGGCGTCCACGAGCACGAACCGGCCCGGGTTCTCCGACTGCGCGGACCGGACCAGGCCCCACACGGCGGCCGACGCCGGGTTGGTGGCGTCCGTCGCGCCCGAGGTCAGCACGACCAGGCGGGAGTCCTCGAAGCGCTCGTCGGCGAGCCAGGCCTGGGCCGCCTCCAGGACCCGGTTGACGGCCGTGTAGGTGGCGTCGACCAGTGAGCCGTCGGTCGGGACGCGCAGCACCACGAAGTCGGGGACCTCGGTGCGGGCTGCCACGTCGGAGAGGGCTGCCACGTCGGGGACCTCGACCAGCGAGACCTCGCCGTCGGCGACCGGGACGGGCGTCCAGTCCAGGACGTGCATGGCTTCGTGGCGCGGGTTGCCCAGCTCGGCCAGCGCGTCGGCGGGCAGCGGGCGCACGGCCAGCGCGTCCACCGAGACGACGGGCGCGCCGGTGTGGTCGGCCACGGACACCGCGACCGCGTTCGCCCCGGCGGTCCGCAGGGACACCCGCAGGGCGGTGGCGCCGGTCGCGTGCAGGGTCACGCCGTGCCAGGCGAACGGCAGCCACGGGCCTTCGGCGTCGGCGGTGAACACGCCCAGCGCCAACGGGTGCAGCGCCGCGTCCAGCACCGCCGGGTGCAGCCCGAACCCGGCCACGTCGGCCCGCTCGGGCGCGGCGACCTCGGCGAACACCTCGTCCCCGCGCCGCCACACCGACCGCAGCCCGTGGAACGCGGGACCGTAGGTGATGCCCAGGGCCGCGAACCGGTCGTACAGCTCGCCGATCTCCACGGCCTCCGCGCCGGCCGGCGGCCAGGACTCCCGCGAGGCGACCGGCGGCACCGCGCCGCTGGTCAGCGTGCCGGTGGCGTGCCGCACCCAGGCCGCGTCGTCGTCGGGTCGCGAGTGGACGGTCAGCCGCCGCACGCCCGCCGCGTCCGGCTCGCCCACGCGCAACTGGACCTGCACGGTCCCCTTCTCCGGCACGACCAGCGGCGCTTCGAGGGTCAGCTCCTCCACCGCCGTGGCCCCGACCTCGTCGCCGGCCCGCACGGCCAGCTCCACGAACGCCGTGCCGGGCAGGAAGATCCGGCCGGCGACCCGGTGGTCGGCCAGCCACGGGTGCGCCGACACCGACAGCCGCCCGGTGAGCAGGACGCCGTCCGCGCCGGCCAGCGCCACGGTCGCGCCGAGCAGCGGGTGGCCGGTGGAGCCCAGGCCCAGGCCGGCGGCGTCGGCGGGCGCGCCCACCTCCTTGGGCCAGTAGGCCTGGTGCTGGAACGCGTAGGTCGGCAGGGCGACCGGCCGGCCGGTGACCAGCGTCGAGAAGTCCGGCTGGACGCCGCGGACGTGGGCCTGGCCCAGCGACAGCAGGAACCGGCGCGGGCCGCCGTCGGCGCGGCGCAGCGTGCCCACGACCGAGCCGCCGTCCGCCAGCAGGTCGCCGACCGCGGGCACCAGCACGGGGTGCGGGCTGACCTCGATGAACGAGTCCACGCCCGCCGCGACCAGGCCGCGCACGGTGTCCTCGAACTCGACGGTCTGGCGCAGGTTGCGGTACCAGTACTCGGCGGTCAGCCCGGCGGTGTCGATCGGCTCGCCGACGACGGTGGAGTGGAACGGGATGTCGGAGGTGCGCGGCTTGATCGGGGCCAGCACGCGCAGCAGCTCGTCGCGCATCGACTCGACGTGCGCCGAGTGCGAGGCGTAGTCCACGTCGATGCGCCGCGCGCGGACGCCGTCCCGCGCGCACTCGGCCGTCAACCGGTCGAGGCCCTCGTTGTCGCCGGACACCACGACCGTCGTCGGGCCGTTGACGGCGGCGACCGAGACGCCTTCGGGCAGGCGCTTGGCGACCTCGGCGATCGGCGCGGCCACCGACACCATGCCGCCGCGCCCGGCGAGGTCCACGGCGATGGCCTGGCTGCGCAGGGTCACCACGAGCGCCGCGTCCTCCAGGGACAACGCGCCCGCGACGCACGCGGCGGCGATCTCGCCCTGGGAGTGGCCGACCACGGCGGCCGGCTCGACGCCGTGCGAGCGCCACAGCGCCGCCAGCGACACCATCATCGCGAACAGGGCGGGCTGGACGACGTCCACGCGGTCCAGCGACGCCGCGCCGGGCACGCCGCGCAGCACGTCGAGCAGGGACCAGTCGGTGTGCCGGTCCACGGCCGCCGCGCACTCGGCCATGCGCCGGGCGAAGACGGGCGAGGTCTCCAGCAGCTCGGCGGCCATGCCGAGCCACTGGGAGCCCTGGCCGGGGAACAGGAACGCGGTGCGGTCGCCGACCCCGGCGGCGCCGGTGACCATGTTCGGGGCCGCGCCGCCCTCGGCCAGCGCGCGCAGCGCGGAGTCCAGGTCGTCGCGGTCGCCGACCAGCACGGCGCGGTGCTCGAAGCGGGCGCGGGTGGTGGCCAGGGCGTGGGCGACGCCGTGCGTGTCCAGGCCTTCGGCGTGGTCGCGCAGGCGGGCGGCCTGGTCGCGCAGCGCGGCTTCGGTCTTGGCCGACAGCACCCACAGCGCCGGGCCGTCGGTGACCGGGACCGGCTCGGGCGTCTCGGAGGCGGGCGCCTCCTCGATCACTACGTGCGCGTTGGTGCCGGAGATGCCGAACGACGACACGCCGGCGCGGCGCGGCTGCTCGCCCGAGGGCCACGCGACGGGCTCGGTGGCGAGCCGGACCGCGCCGTCGCCCCAGTCGACGTGGTGGGACGGCGCGTCCACGTTCAGGGTGGGCGGCAGCTCCTCGTGGCGCAGGGCCATGATCATCTTGATCACGCCCGCGACGCCGGCGGCGGCCTGGGTGTGACCGAGGTTGGACTTCACCGAGCCCAGCCACAGCGGCCGGTCCCGGTCCCTGCCGTAGGTGGCCAGCAGGGCCTGCGCCTCGACCGGGTCACCCAGGGTGGTGCCCGTGCCGTGCGCCTCGACGGCGTCCACATCGGACGGTTGGAGGCCGGCGTTGGCCAGCGCAGCGCGGATGACCCGTTGCTGCGACGGACCGTTGGGGGCGGTGAGGCCGTTGGACGCGCCGTCCTGGTTGACCGCCGAACCGCGCACGACCGCGAGGACCCGGTGGCCGTTGCGCCGCGCGTCGGACAGCTTCTCCAGCACCAGCACGCCGACGCCCTCGCCGAACGCGGTGCCGTCGGCGGCGGAGGCGAACGCCTTCACCCGGCCGTCCGGCGCGAGCCCGCGCTGGCTGGAGAACTCCACGAACGTGCCGGGCGTGGAGATCACGCACACCCCGCCCGCCAGCGCCAACGAGCAGTCGCCGCTGCGCAGCGCGTGCGCGGCCACGTGCACCGCCACCAGCGAGGACGAGCAGGCCGTGTCCACGGTGACCGCCGGGCCCTCCAGCCCCAGGGTGTAGGACACGCGGCCGGACACGACGCTGCCCGCCACACCGGTCATGGTGTAGCCGATCAACGCGTCCATGTTGCGCTGCATCGCGGTCAGGTATTCGGCGCTGTTGGCCCCGACGAACACTCCGGTCTTGCTGCCCCGCAACGAGTCGGGGTCGATCCCGGCGTGCTCGAACGCCTCCCAGGACGCCTCCAGCACCATCCGCTGCTGCGGGTCCATGGCGAGGGCCTCACGCGGGGAGATGCCGAAGAACCCGGCGTCGAACCCGGTGGCCTCGGGGATGAACCCGCCGCGCCGGACGTAGCTGGTGCCCGACGGGTTGTCCGGGTCGAACAGGGCGTCGAGGTCCCAGCCGCGGTCGGTGGGGAAGTCGGTGGTGCAGTCCGCGCCGGACCGCACCACCTCCCACAGCTGCTCGGCGGAGCGCACGCCGCCCGGGAAGCGGCAGCCGATGCCGACGACGGCGATCGGCTCCCGCTCGGTGGCCTCCTTCAGCTTCTGCTTGGTCTTCTGGAGGTCTGCCGTCACGCGTCGGAGGTACTCGACAAGCTGCTCTTCGTTCGCCATCAGTTGCCCTCCTCAGCGCGACCCGTTCAGGCGGCGCCGAGCTCGTCGTCGATGAACCGCAACAGCTCGTCGGCCGAAGCGGTCTTCAGCACCGTGTCCTCACCGGACTTTCCACGCCAATTCGACAGCACCGCTTGCAACCGCTCGGTAATCCGCTCCTTGACCGCCTCGTCCAGCTCGCCCGCGCCGGCCAGCGACCGCTCGAACCCGGCCAGCTCGCCCAGCAGCGCCTCGGCGGGGTCCACCTCGGCCGGGGCCAGCTCGGCCAGCAGGAAATCGGTCAGGGCGTTGGCGGTCGGGTAGTCGAACACCATGGTCGCGGGCAGCTTGAGGCCGGTGGCCGCCTTGAGGCGGTTGCGGAACTCGACGGCGGTCAGCGAGTCGAAACCCAGTTCCGTGAACGGCTTGGCGGGCTCCACGGCCGTGGAACTGGCGTGCCCGAGGACGGTCGCGGCTTGCGCCTTCACCATCTCCAACGCGGTGTGCCGGCGCTGGGGACCGCTCTGGCGCGCCAACTCGTCCTTGAACGCGCCCGCGGACTGCGTGGCCTCCAGCGTGCGACGGGCCGGACCGCGCACGAGGCCGCGCAGGAGGGTGGGCAGCATGTCCACCCGGCCCAGCTCGCGCAGGGCCGCCGGGTCCACCGGCATGGGCACCAGCAGCGGCTCGTCGATGCGCTCCGCCGCGTCGTACAGCGCCATGCCCTGCGCCACGGACAGCTCCAGCAGGCCGCCGCGGGCCATGCGGGCGCGGTCGTTGGCGTCCAGGTGCGCGGTCATGCCGCTCGCCTCGCCCCACAGGCCCCAGGCCAGCGCCCGCGCCGGGAGCCCGGCCGCGCGCCGTTGGGCGACCAGGGTGTCCAGGAAGACGTTGGCGGCGGCGTAGTTGCCCTGCCCCGGGCCGCCCAGCGTGCCGGCGGCGGCGGAGAAGACCGTGAACTCGGCCAGGTCGTGGGTCAGCTCGTGCAGGTTGACCACGGCGTCCACCTTGGGCCGCAGGACGTTCGCGACCTGGTCCTCGGTCAGGGCGGTGACCACGCCGTCGTCCAGGACGCCGGCCGTGTGGATGACCGAGGTCAGCGGGTGCTCGGCGGGCACCAGGGCGAGGGCCGCCGCGAGCGCCCGCCGGTCCGCCGCGTCGGCCGCCGCGATGGTGACCTCCGCGCCCAGGCCGGTCAGTTCGGCGGCCAGTTCGGGCGCGCCCTCGGCGTCGGGGCCGCGGCGGCTGGTGAGCAGTAGGTGCTTGACGCCGTGGTGGGTCACCAGGTGCCTGGCCAGGAGGCCGCCGAGGGTGCCGGTGCCGCCGGTGATCAGGACGGTGCCGTCCGGGTCACGGCGCGTCGGCACGGTCAGCACCAGCTTGCCGACGTGCTTGGCCTTGGACATGAACCGGAACGCGTCGGGCGCGCGGCGCATGTCGTAGGGCTTGACCGGCAGCGGGGTGATCTTGTCCGCCTCGACCAGGGCGAGCACGTCCCGCAGGATCGCGCTGACCCGGTCCGGGTCGATGGCGAGCAGGTCGAACGCCTGGTAGGCCACGCCGGGGTGGTCGGCGGCGACCTTCTCCGGGTCGCGGACGTCGGTCTTGCCCATCTCGATGAACCGGCCGCCGGGGCGCAGCAGCCGCAGCGAGGCGTCCACGAACTCCTTGGCCAGCGAGTCGATCACGACGTCGATGCCCGCGAACCGCTCCTCGAAGTCGAGGGTGCGGGAGTTGGCGATGTGGTCGTCGTCCAGGCCCATGGCGCGCAGGGCGTCCCACTTGCCGGGGCTGGCGGTGGCGAACACCTCGGCCCCGAGGTGGCGGGCGAGGCGGACGGCGGCCATGCCGACACCGCCGGCGGCGGCGTGGATGAGGACCTTCTCCCCCGGCTTGACCTCGGCGAGGTCCACCAGGGCGAAGTAGGCGGTGCAGAACGCGATGGGCGTGGCCGCCGCCGTGGCGAACGTCCAGCCCTTCGGGACGCGCACGACCATCCGTGCGTCGGTGACCACCTCGGGGGCGAACGCGTCGTGGAACAGGCCCATGACGTGGTCGCCGGTCTTGACGGCGGTCACGTCCGGGGCCGCCTCCACGACGACGCCCGCGCCTTCGCCGCCCATCACGCCGTCGCCCGGGTACATGTCCAGGGCGATCAGGACGTCCCGGAAGTTCAGGCCCGCGGCGCGCATGGCGATGCGGACCTGTCCCGGACCCAGCGGGCGGGGGTCGCCCGCGGGGAGGAGAGCGAGGTTGTCCAGGGTGCCCTTCTCGGTGACGTCCAGCCGCCACCGGTCGGTGTCGGGGACCAGCGCCGGGGTGGTGGTGGCGCGGGCGAGGCGGGGCGCGTAGGCGACGCCGTCGCGAATGGCCACCTGGGGTTCGGCGGTGGTGAGGGCGCGGTGCGGGTCCTTGTCGTCGATGTCGAGGAGGATGAAGCGGTCCGGGTTCTCGGTCTGGGCCGAGCGGACCAGGCCCCAGACGGTCGAGTTGGCGAGGTCGTCGGCCGGGTCGGTGGTGCTGATGGCGTTGTGGGTGACGACGACCAGCTTGGACTCGGCCAGGCGTTCGTCGGCCAGCCACTCGCGCAGGACCGCCAGGGTGGTGTTGACCGCCTGGTACGCGCCTTGGACCGGGTCGTCGGTGGTGCGGCGCAGGGGCAGGGCGACGTAGGCCGGGGTGGGCGCGCCGTTGTCGAGGGCGGTCCTGAGGGCGGCCAGGTCGGGGTGGGTGTCGGTGACGAGACCGGCCTTGGCGGGCAGGTCGCAGGCGCCGAGGACGGCCCAGCGGTGGCCTCCGGCCCCCGTTTCCATTGTCCCACCGGCGTACGACAGTTCGGTGGGGAGCGGGGTCCAGTCGAGGCGGAACAGGGCGTCGTGGTGGGTGGTCTGGGTGGTGGGTGCGGTCGCCTCGCGGAGGACCAGGGACTCGATGGTGGCCACCGGGGTGCCGGACTGGTCGGTCGCCGTGAGTTCCACGGCGTTCCGGCCGACCGGGCGCAGGCGGACGCGGAGGGTGGTCGCGCCGGCCGCGTGCAGGGAGACGCCGGTCCAGGAGAACGGCAGGAGCGGGCCGGTGCTGTTCGTGCTCAGGGCCAGCGGGTGCAGCGCCGCGTCGAGGAGGGCCGGGTGGAGGCCGAAGGCGTTCTTGCCGGCGGCTTCCGGGAGGCCGACCTCGGCCAGGACCTCGTCGCCGCGTCGCCACGCCCGGCGGACGCCGCGGAAGGCGGGACCGTAGTGCAGGCCCGCGCCGGCCAGGGTGTCGTAGAGGTCGCCCACCGGGACTTCCTCCGCCTCCGGGGGCCAGACCGGTTCGAACCCGGCCGGCTGGTCGGCCTCGCCGAGCAGGCCGACGGCGTGGCGGGTCCACGGGGTGTCGTCGGTCGGGCGCGAGTGGATCTTCACGGGGCGTTGGCCCGCCTCGTCGGGCGCGCCGACCCACATCTGGACCTGGACGCCGCCCTTCTCCGGCAGCACCAGCGGGGCGGTGATGGTCAGCTCCTCGACCCTGCCGCAGCCGACCTCGTCGCCGGCGCGGACCGCCAGTTCCACGAACGCCGTGCCGGGCACCAGGACCTGGCCGCCCACGGCGTGGTCGGCCAGCCACGGGTGCGTGCCCGCCGACAGGCGGCCGGTGAACAGCAGCCCGTCGGTGTCGGCGACCGCGACCGCCGCGCCGAGCAGCGGGTGGTCGGCGGCGGCCAGGCCCAGGCCCGCCGCGTCGGCCACGACCGCGCCCGCCTCCGGCCAGAACCGCTCGTGCTGGAACGGGTAGCCGGGCAGGCGCACCTCGCGCGCGTCGCCGTGCGGCCAGCGCACCTTGACGCCGTGCGTGTGTGCCTCGCCGACCGACAGCAGGAACCGCGGCAGCCCGCCCTCGTCGCGGCGCAGCGAGCCGACCACGGACGCGGTGGCCTCGGCGTCGTCGATGATGTCCTGCACGCCGATGGTCAGCACCGGGTGCGGCGAGCACTCCACGAACGCGGTGAACCCGGCGTCGAGCAGGGCGCGGACGGCGGGCTGGAACCACACCGTCTGGCGCAGGTTCCGGTACCAGTACTCGGCGTCCATCACGGTCGTGTCGAGCCAGTCGCTGTCCACTGTGGAGTAGAACGGGATGTCCGACCGCCTCGGGGACAGCCCGGCCAGGACGTCGAGCAGCTCGTCGTGGATCTCCTCGACGTAGGCGGAGTGCGACGCGTAGTCCACGTCGATCTTCTTGGCGCGGACGCCGTCCTCGGCGCACTCGGCCAGCAGCCGCTCCAGCGCCGGCGGTTCGCCCGCGACGACGGTGGACCGGGGGCCGTTGACGGTGGCGACGGTGACCCGGCCGGCGAAGTGCTCAATGCGCTCGCGGACCTTCTCGGCGGGCAGCGGCACGGACACCATGCCGCCCTTGCCGGACAGCCGCAGCAACGCCTTGCTGCGCAGGGTCACCACCTTGGCGGCGTCGTCCAGGGACAGCGCCCCCGCCACGCACGCGGCGGCGATCTCACCCTGCGAGTGGCCGATGACCGCTGACGGCTCGACACCGTGCGACCGCCACAACGCGGCCAGCGACACCATCACCGCGAACAGCACCGGCTGCACCACGTCCACCCGCTCCAGGGACGCGGCACCCGGGACGTCACGGACCACGTCGAGCAACGACCAGTCGGTGAACCCGTCGATCACCTCGGCGCACTCGGCCATGCGCCGCGCGAAAACCGGCGAGGTCTCCAACAGTTCGACGGCCATGCCGACCCACTGCGAACCCTGACCGGGGAACGTGAACGCGACCTTGCCGGCCGGCCCCGCCTGGCCCGTGACGACGGTCGGCGACGGCTCGTCCGCCGCGAGGGCGGTCAGGCCGGCGCGCAGCGCCTCGGCGTCCCCGACCACGACCGCGCGGCGGGAGTGGGTGGCGCGCCGCGCCGACGAGTACGCGAGGTCGCGCGGCTCCTCGGTGTCGAGCAGCGGCAGGAGGTCCGCCGCCTGCCGCTTGAGCGCCGCGTCGGAGCGGGCGGACAGCACCAGCGCGACCGGGTCGGTCGAGGCCGGCCGGTCGGGGACGACCTCGGCGGCGGGTTCCTCGATGATCACGTGCGCATTGGTGCCGCTGAACCCGAACGACGACACACCCGCGCGGCGCGGCCGGCCGTCGCGCGGCCACGGCTGCGCCTCGGCCAGCAAGCGCACGCCGCCCGCCCAGTCGACGTGCCCGGTGGGCTCCTCGACGTGCAGGGTCTTGGGCAGCTCGCCGTGCTTGAGCGCCAGCACGGTCTTGATGACACCCGCGACACCGGCGGCGGCCTGGGTGTGGCCGATGTTGGACTTCACGGAGCCCAGCCACAGCGGCCGGTCGGGCGCGCGGTCCCGGCCGTAGGTGGCGAACAGGGCGTCCACCTCGATCGGGTCGCCCAGCGCGGTGCCGGTGCCGTGCGCCTCGACCACGTCCACGTCGGCCGGCGCGAGGCCGGCGTTGGCCAGCGCGGCGCGGATGACCCGCTGCTGCGACGGCCCGTTGGGGGCGGTGAGGCCGTTGGACGCGCCGTCCTGGTTGACCGCCGTCCCGCGGATCACGGCCAGCACCTCGTGCCCGGCGGCGACCGCGTCGGACAGGCGCATCAGCACGACCACGCCGACGCCCTCGCCCCAGTTGGTGCCGTCCGCGCCGGCCGCGAAGGCCTTGCAGCGGCCGTCCGGCGCGAGCCCGCGCATCTTGCTGAACTCGACGAACGCGCCCGGCGTGGACATCGCGGTGACGCCCGCCGCGACCGCCGCCGAGCACTCGCCCGACCGCAGGCCCTGCACGGCCAGGTGCAGCGCGACCAGCGACGACGAGCACGCGGTGTCCACGGTGACCGCCGGTCCCTCCAGGCCCAGCACGTAGGACAGGCGGCCGGACAGGATGCTGGCGGCGTTGCCGGTGGCCATGAAGCCCTCGGCGCTGGCCCCGACCGCGCCGGTCAGCCGGATGTAGTCGTTGTTGTTGGTGCCCACGTAGACGCCGGTCGGCGTGCCGCGCAGGGAGGTCGGGTCGATGCCCGCGTCCTCGAACGCCGTCCAGGACGCCTCCAGCACCAGCCGCTGCTGCGGGTCCATCGCCTCGGCCTCGCGCGGGCTGATGCCGAAGAACGCGGCGTCGAAGCCCGGCAGGTCGGGTAGGAACCCGCCCTCGCGGACGTAGCTGGTGCCGGGGTGCTCGGGGTCGGGGTGGAACAGGCCGTCGAGGTCCCAGCCCCGGTCGGTCGGGAACGGGCCGATGCCGTCGCGGCCCTCGCGCAGCATCGCCCACAGCTCGTCGGGCGTGCCGACCCCGCCGGGGAACCGGCAGCTCATGCCGACGATGGCGATGGGCTCGTCGGTGAACCCGCCGGCGGCGACGACGTCGGCCGTGCCGCTCTCCAGGAGGTGCCGGGCCAGGGCGTCGGGGGTCGGGTAGTCGAACGCGACCGCCGCCGACAGCCGCACGCCGGTGGCCTCGATCATGCGGTTGCGGAACTCCACCGCGGTGACCGAGTCGAAGCCCAGGTCCTTGAACGCGCGGGTCGCTTCAACGGCCTCGGGACCGGCGTAGCCCAGGGTCAGCGCGACCTGCGTGCGGACCAGGGTGGTGACGTGGTCCAGGCGGTCGGCCTCGGGCACGTCGGCGAGCAGCCGCGCGAGGTCGTCCGAGGAGGGGGCCTCGACGTCGGTGGCCGCCTCGGGGATCGCGTCGAACAGCCGGCTCGGGCGCAGGGCGGTGAAGGACGGGACGAACGCCGCCCAGTCCACGTCCGCGAGCACCACGGCGGTGTCGTCGGCGGCGAGGGCGGTGCGCATCGCGGCGATCGCCCGGTCCGGGGACATCGGCGTGAGGCCGCGCTTGCGCAGGGCGGCGTCGATGTCGTCGTCCACCAGGTTGCTGCCCGCCCACGGCCCCCAGGCCAGGGACGTCGCCGACTGGCCGCGGGCGCGGCGCCGCTCGGCGAGGGCGTCGAGGTGGGCGTTGCCGGCGGCGTACGCGGCCTGCGCGCCGCTGCCCCACACGCCCGCGACCGACGAGAACAGCACGAACTCGTCCAGCTCGGGGAAGACCGCGTCCAGGTTCCGCGCGCCCTCGACCTTGGCGGCGAGGACGTTGGCGAACTCCTCGTCGGTCATGTCGGCGATGGGCGTCAACTGGGCCAGGCCCGCGACGTGGACGACGGTCCGGATGTCGTCGTGTTGCGCGGCAACGGCTTCCAGGGCCGCACGGTCGGCGACATCGCACGCGACCACGGTGACCCGGGTGCCGATCTCCGCGAGGACTTCGGCGGGCGCGGTGCCCCGGCGGCTGAGCAGCAGCACGTGGTCCGCGCCGTCGTCGGCGTAGGCCTTGGCGACCTCGATGCCGAGCGTGCCGGTGCCGCCGGTGATCAGGACCGTGCCGGTGACCGGCTTCCGGCGGGGGTTGCCGGTGACCGGGGCGCGGTGCAGGCGGCGAGCGAACACACCGTCCGGCCTGATCGCCACTTGGTCCTCGCCGATACCCGCCAGCACTCCGGCAAGGGCAGCGGCGGTGCGGTCGTCCACAGCGGCAGGCAGGTCCACCAGCCCACCCCAGACCTGCGGCAGTTCGAGAGCGGCGACCCGCCCGAGTCCCCACACCTGCGCCTGGTCGGGATCGGTGACGGGATCGGCGGGCGAGGTGGACACCGCGCCCCGAGTGAGCGACCACAACGGAACCGCGTGCGGCGCGACGACCTTGACCAGCCGAAGCGTGTCCGCCGCACCCAGCAACGACACCACACCGGTCACGCCATCCGCCAAGGCGTCCGCGACACCGGCGAGATCCGTGATGACCGGGGTCGCACCGCGGGCGGCCAAGGCTTCGGCGACTTCCGCGCCGTCGCCGACCACCAGCCAGGTACCGGTCAGCGTGCGGTTGGTGCCGCTGGGCAGGCGTTCCCACGTGGCCCGGTAGCGCCAGGCGTCGGACCGGGACCGGTCCTGGCGGCCCTCGCGCCACTGCGCCAGTGCGGACACCACGGAGTTCACCGGGTCGTTCGGGTCGATGTCGAGCGCGGAGATGAACGTGTCCAGGTCGTCGTCGGTCGTCGCCGCGGACGTCTCGACGCTGTCCATCCAGAACCGCTCGTGCTGGAACGCGTAGGTCGGCAGATCGACACCGGACCGCCCGGTGCGCCCGTAGAACGCCTCGGCGTCCACGGTCACCCCCCGGACCTCCAACCGCGCCAACGCCTCCACCAGCGCCCGCGGCTCGTCCCGGTCCCGTCGCAGCGACGGGACCAGCGCCACGTCACCCTCGACGCTGTCGGCCGCCATCGTGGCCAGCACGGCGTCCGGCCCGATCTCCAGCAGGGTGGTGCTCTCCACGGACCGCACGGCATCGGCGAACCGCACCGCGGCCCGAACCTGCCGAACCCAGTACTCGGCCCCGAACTCCACCGGCCCGCCGATGCCTGGAACTCCCGCGCCAAACTCGTGCGCGCCAAACTTCTCCGCACCCTCGACGCCCGACCCTGTCGGACCCTCGTGCGACGATGGAGACGGGGGCCGGAGGCCGGCCGTGGACACCAGCGGAATCGCCGGCTCGTGGTACGTCACGCTCTCCGCGACCGCCCGGAACTCGGCCAGCATCGGCTCCATCAGCGGCGAGTGGAACGCGTGCGACACGGTCAGCCGCTTGGTCCGCCGGTCGGCGAAGTGCTCCTCCACCGCCGCGACCGCCTCGGCCGCACCCGACACGACCACCGACCGGGGCCCGTTCACGGCCGCGATGTCCACGTCCGCCCCGAGCAGCGGCACGACCTCGTCCTCGGTCGCCTCGACCGCGAGCATCGCCCCGCCGGTCGGCAGCGCCTGCATGAGCCGGCCCCGCGCGGCGACCAGCCGGGCCGCGTCGGCCAGCGAGAACACGCCCGCCACGTGCGCGGCGGCCAGCTCGCCGATGGAGTGGCCGACCAGCACGGACGGCGTCACGCCCCACGACTCCAGCAGCCGGAACAGCGCCACCTCGACCGCGAACAGCGCCGGCTGCGTGTACCCGGTCTGGTGCAGCTCCTCGGTCTCCAGCACGTCCTTCACCGGCTTGTCGAGGTGCGGGTCCAGCGCCGCGCACACCTCGTCGAACGCCGCCGCGAACGCCGGGAACGCCGCGTGCAGCCCGAGCCCCATGCCCGGACGCTGCGCGCCCTGGCCGGAGAACAGCATCGCGGGCTTGCCGCCGGCCACCCGGCCGACGACCACGTTCGGGGCCTTCTCGTCCCGCGCCAGCGCGGCCAGCCCCGCCGACAGCTCTTCAACGGATGTCCCCACCACGGCGGCCCGGTGCTCGAACCGCGCCCGCGAGGTGGCCAGGGCGTACCCCAGCTCGGCGGGGTCGGCGGTGAGCGCGCTCAGCCGCTGGGCCTGGTCCCGCAACGCCTTCGGGTCGCGCGCGGTCACCAGCAGCGAGGTCACCGGGGCCGACGCCGTCCCGACGGGCTCCCGCTCGGGCGCCTGCTCGATGATCACGTGCGCGTTGGTGCCGCTGAACCCGAAGGACGACACGGCGGCCCGGCGCGGACGCCCGGTCTCCGGCCACGGGGTCGCCGCGGTCAGCAACCGGACGTTCCCCGCGGACCAGTCGACCTGGTCGGAGGGCTGCTCGGCGTGCAGGGTCGCGGGCATGACGCCGTGCCGGATCGCCTCGACCACCTTGATGATCCCGGCGACGCCGGCGGCGGCCTGCGTGTGGCCGATGTTGGACTTCACCGAGCCCAGCCACAGCGGCTCGGCGCGGTCCCGGCCGTAGGTGGCGAGCAGGGCCTGCGCCTCGATCGGGTCGCCCAGCGTGGTGCCGGTGCCGTGGCCCTCGACCACGTCCACCTGTCCGGTGGACAGGCCGGCGTCGACCAGCGCGGCCTCGATGACCCGTTGCTGCGACGGCCCGTTGGGCGCGGTGAGGCCGTTGGACGCGCCGTCCTGGTTCACCGCCGAGCCGCGCACCACGGCGAGCACGTGGTGCCCGTTGCGCAGCGCGTCGGACAGCTTCTCCACCAGCAGCACGCCGACGCCCTCGGCGAACCCGGTGCCGTCGGCGTCCGCCGAGTACGACCGGCACCGGCCGTCCGGGGACAGGCCGCGCTGGCGCGAGAACTCCACGAACGTCAGCGGCGTCGCCATCACCGACACGCCGCCGGCCAGCGCCAGCGTGCAGTCGCCGCGCCGCAGCGCCTGGATCGCCAGGTGCAGCGCGACCAGCGACGACGAGCACGCGGTGTCCACGGTGACCGCCGGGCCTTCCAGCCCCAGGGTGTAGGCGACGCGGCCGGACACGACGCTGCCGGAGGAGTTGCTGCCCGCGTAGTCGTGGTACATCAGGCCGGTGAACACGCCGGTGGGGCTGCCCGTGAGCGTCGCCGGGTCGATGCCCGCCCGCTCCAGGCTCTCCCAGGCGACCTCCAGCAGCAGCCGTTGCTGCGGGTCGAGCCGGACCGCCTCGCGCGGGCTGATCCCGAAAAACGCGGGGTCGAAGTCCGCCGCGTCGTAGAGGAACCCGCCGCGCGCCGTGTAGGACGTGTTCTCGCGCGCCGACTCGGGGTCGTGCAGCGCCGCCAGGTCCCAGCCGCGGTCGGTCGGGAACGCGCCCGTCGCGTCGGCGCCCGACGCCACCAGCCGCCACAGGTCCTCGGGACCGGTCACCCCGCCCGGGTAGCGGCAGGCCATGCCGACGATCGCGATCGGCTCGTGCGCCGCCGCCTCGACGTCGTGCAGCCGCTGCCGGGTCTTCTGCAGGTCCACGGTGACCCGCTTGAGGTAGTCCCGGAGCTTGTCCTCGTTCGCCACTACCCCTCGCCCCTCTCGAACATCACGAGATCCCCAGTTCGCTGTCGATGAGAGCGAAGACCTCGTCATCGGTGGCGGACTCGATGTCGTCGGTGGTCGGCGCTTCGGACGCGCCGAGCCTGGTCAGCACTTCGCGCAGGCGCAGCGTGAGCCGCGTCCGCGATTGCTCGTCGATGTCCACGAGGGACTCTTCGAGCCGGTCGAGCCCGGCGAAGGCGGCGAGCACGCCGTTGGCCTCCGCGCCCTCGCCGGTCAGTTCGGCGGCCAGGTGGGCGGCCAGCGCCCGCGCCGTCGGGTGGTCGAACACCAGCGTCGCGGGCAGCCGCAGGCCGGTGGCCGCGTTGACCCGGTTGCGCAGCTCGACCGCGGTCAGCGAGTCGAAACCGAGTTCGTTGAACGGCCGGTCCGCGGGCACCTCGCCCGCGTCCGGGTAGGCCAGCACGCCGGCGACCTGGGCGCGCACCAGGTCCAGCAGGACCGCGGTGGCGGCCTCGACGTCCTTGCCCGCCAACGACTTCTTCAGCGCGTCCACCGCGCCCGCGTCGGCTTCGGCGGCCCGGCGGGTGGGCACCCGCACCAGGCCGCGCAGCAGCGGCGGCAGCACGCCCGCCACGGCCCGTTCGCGCAGCACCCGGTGGTCGAGCTTGATCGGCGCGAGCGCGCCGGACGCGCCGAGCGCGGCGTCGAGCAGGGCCAGGCCCTCGTCGTGGGTCAGGGCGTCGATGCCCGACCGGGCCATGCGCCGCCGGTCGGCCTCGCTCATCCGGTCGGCCATGCCGGCCTGCTCCCAGCGGCCCCACGCGAGCGAGACCGCCGGTTTGCCGGTGGCGCGGCGGTGCTCGGCGAGGGCGTCGAGGTAGGCGTTGGCGGCGGCGTAGTTCGCCTGGCCGGGGCCGCCGAGCACGCCCGCGGCCGAGGAGAACAGGACGAACGTGTCGACGTCGGCCAGTTCGTGCAGGTTGGCCGCGCCGTCCACCTTGGGCCGCAGGACGGTGTCCAGCCGGTCGGGGGTGAGCGAGCCGATCACGCCGTCGTCCAGCACGCCGGCCGCGTGCACGACGGCGCGCACGGGGTGGTCGGCGAGCAGCTTGGCCAGGGCGTCCCGGTCGGCCACGTCGCAGGCGGCGACGGTCACGTCCGCGCCCAGCGCGGTCAGCTCGTCGCGCAGCTCGGGCCGGGGGTCGCGGCTGGTCAGGACCAGTTCGCGGACGCCGTGGCGGGTGACCAGGTGCCGGGCGACGACCCGGCCGAGCGCGCCGGACGCGCCCGTGACCAGGACGGGTCCCGCCAGCGGCGCCGGCGCGGCCGGGGCCTTGACCAGGCGCGGGACCAGGACTTGGCCGCCGCGCACCGCGAGCTGCGGCTCGTCGGCGCCCAGCGCGGCGGCCAGCGCGGTGGTGTCGTCGGCGTCGACCAGGACGAACCGGTCCCCGTTCTCCGACTGCGCGGACCGGATGAGGCCCCACACGGCGGCCTGGGCCGGGTCCACGTCGGCGTCCGGGCCGGTGGCGACCGCGCCGCTGGTGACGACGGCGAGCCGGGAGCCGGCGAACGCCTCTTCGGCCAGCCACTCCTGCGCCAGGGCCAGCGCCCGGTGGGTCGCCGCCCGCACGGCCGCCGCGTCGCCGTCGGTCCGGGTCCAGCGCACGGCCACCACGTCGGGCGCCGGCGCGCCGGCCGCGACCTCCGCCGCGAGGGCCGCCAGGTCGGCGACCGTCCCGCCCGCGCCCACCAGGGTGAAGTCGCGGGTGGTCGTCGGGCCGGTCAGCGGGGTCCAGTCGAGGCGGAGCAGGTCGTTGCGGTCGGTGCGCAACTGGTCCGGGGACACCGGGCGGACCGCGAGGGCCTCGACGGTGGCCACGGGCGCGCCGGTGCCGTCCGCCACGGTGATCGCCACCGCGCCGTCACCCGGCACGATGCGCGCCCGCAGCGTGGCCGCGCCGACCGCGTGCACCGCGAAGCCCCGCCAGGAGAACGGCAACACCAGGTCGCCGTCCCCGGTCACGGCCAGGGCGTGCAGGACGCCGTCCAGCAGCGCCGGGTGCAGCCCGAACCGCCCCGCGTCCTCGGCCGGCACGCTCACCTCGGCGAACACCTCGTCCCCGCGCCGCCACGCCGCCGTGAGCCCCTGGAACACCGGGCCGTAGCGGAGTCCGCGCGCGAACAGGTCGTCGTAGGCGCTGGACACGTCGAGTTCGTCGGCGCCCGCCGGCGGCCATTCCCGCAGGTCGGCGCCGGGTCCGAGGTCGGCGGCCAGGTGGCCGGCGGCGTGGGCGGTCCAGGCGTCGTCGTCCTCGGCGCGCGAGTGGATCTCGACCGAGCCCTCCGCCCCGACGGTCACCCGGACCCGGACGCCGCCCTTGTCCGGCAGCACCAGCGGGGCCTCCAGGGTCAGCTCGCCGACCCGGCCGCGCCCGACCTCCCGGCCGGCGTGCGCCGCCATCTCCACCAGCGCCGCCCCGGGCAGCAGCACGACGTCACCGACGGCGTGGTCGGCCAGCCACGGGTGGGTGACCAGCGACAGCCGCCCGGTGAACACCGCGCCCCCGTCGGGCAGCTCGACCGCCGCGCCCAACAACGGGTGGTCGGCCGGGTTGAGCCCCAGCCCGCCGGCGTCCCCGGTCCCGACCCCCGGCCGCGGCCAGAACCGCTGACGCCGGAACGCGTAGGTCGGCAGCTCCACGGTCCGCCCGGGCACCACACCGGCCCAGTCGATCGCGACACCGCTCACCGCGAGCCGGGCGAACGCGGTCGCGACGGTCGCGGACTCGTCGTGCCCCTTGCGGCACACCGAGATCCACTCGCCCTCGGCAACTCCTTGCCCCAACGCGGTGAGCACCGCGTCCGGCCCCAGCTCCAGGAACGTCGTCACCCCGCCGTCGGCCAACTCGCGCACCGCGTCGGCGAACCGGACAGCCTCCCGAACCTGCCGCACCCAGTACTCGGCCCCGAACTCCCCAGCACCCTCGCCGCCCGAGCCCGTCGGTCCCCCATGCGACGATGGAGACGGGGGCCGGAGGCCGGCCGTGGACACCAACGGAATCTCCGGCGCGCGGTAGGCGATCGTCTCGGCCACCGCCCGGAAGTCCGCCAGCATCGGCTCCATCAGCGGCGAGTGGAACGCGTGCGACACGGTCAGCCGTTGCGTCTTGTGCCCGCGCGCCGCCAACTCCTCCGCCACCGCAAGGGTCGCGGCCTCCACCCCGGACAGCACCACGGAGTCCGGGCTGTTGACGGCGGCGATGGCGACACCCTCGACGAGCAGCGGCAGCACCTCGGACTCGGGCGCGCGCACGGACACCATCGCGCCACCGGTCGGCAGGGCCTGCATCAGCCGCGCGCGGGCGGCGACCAGCCGGGCCGCGTCGGCCAGCGAGAACACCCCGGCCACGTGCGCGGCGGCCAACTCGCCGATCGAGTGCCCGGCCACGAAGTCCGGCCGAACGCCCCACGACGTGACCAGCCGGAACAACGCCACCTCGAACGCGAACAGCGCCGGCTGCGTGTACCCGGTCCGGTGCAGCTCGTCGCTGTCGATGACCTCGCGCAACGGCCGGTCCAGGTGCCGGTCCAGCTCCGAACACACCGCGTCGAACGCCTCGGCGAACACCGGGAACGACCGCAGCTCACGCCCCATGCCGAGCCGCTGCGCGCCCTGGCCGGTGAACAGCACCGCGAGCCGCCCGGCGCGGACAGCCCCGGTCACGACCTCGTCCCCGAGCACGACCGCGCGGTGCTCGAACGCGGCCCGCCCGGTGGCGAGGGTGTAGCCGACGTCCACGGGCCGCTCGGGGTGCGCCGCCACGTGCGCCCGCAAGGCGGCGACCTGGTCGCGCAGGGCGTCCTCGGTGCGCGCGGACACCAGCCACGGCGTGAACCCGGGCTGCGCCGGCTCCTCGACCGGCACCGCTTCCGCCTGCTCCAGCACGACGTGCGCGTTGGTGCCGCTGATCCCGAACGACGACACCGCGCCGCGCAACGGGCGGGATGCGGTCAGCGGCTCCGCCGAGGTGGCCAGCCGCACCGCCCCGGCCGTCCAGTCCACGTGCGGCGACGGCTCGTCCACGTGCAGCGTGCGCGGCAGCAGGCCGTGGCGCAGCGACAGCACCACCTTCATCAGCCCGGCGACGCCCGCCGCGCCCTGGGTGTGCCCCAGGTTGGACTTGATCGAGCCCAGCAGCAGCGGTTCGGCGCGGTCCTGGCCGTAGGTCGCGAGCAGGGCCTGCGCCTCGATCGGGTCGCCCAGCGTGGTGCCGGTGCCGTGCGCCTCCACGACGTCCACTTCGGACGGCTGCACGCCCGCGTCGGCCAGCGCCGCGCGGATGACCCGTTGCTGTGACGGCCCGTTGGGCGCGGTCAGGCCGTTGGACGCGCCGTCCTGGTTGACCGCCGAACCCCGGATCACGGCCAGCACCCGGTGCCCGTTGCGCCGCGCGTCGGACAGCCGTTCCAGCACCAGTTGGCCCGCGCCCTCCGACAGCGAGGTCCCGTCGGCCGCGCCCGCGAACGACTTGCACCGGCCGTCGGCGGCGAGGTTGCGCTGCCGCGAGAACTCCTGGAACGTGCCCGGCAGCGACATCACCGACACGCCGCCCGCCAGCGCCAGCGAGCACTCACCGTTGCGCAGCGCCGACACCGCCAGGTGCACCGCGACCAGCGACGACGAGCACGCGGTGTCCACGGTCATCGCGGGGCCTTCGAGCCCGAGCGTGTAGGACACGCGGCCGGACACGACACCGCCGGAGTTGCCCGTGGACAGGAACCCGTCGACCGACTCCGCCGACCCGCTCACCACGATGCCGTAGTCGTTGTACATCACGCCCGCGTAGACGCCGGTCCGGCTGCCGCGCAACGTGGTCGGGTCGATCCCGGCCCGTTCCAACGCCTCCCAGGACGTCTCCAGCAGCAGGCGTTGCTGCGGGTCCATCGCCAGCGCCTCGCGCGGGGAGATGCCGAAGAAGCCGGGGTCGAAGTCGGCGGCGTCGTGCAGGAAGCCGCCGCGGTCGGTGGTGACCGTGCCCGGGTGGTCGGGGTCGGGGTGGAACAGGGCGTCGAGGTCCCAGCCGCGGTCGGTGGGGAACCCGCCGATGGCGTCGCCGCCGTCGAGCAGCAGCCGCCACAGGTCCTCGGGGGTGCGCACGCCGCCGGGGAACCGGCAGGCCATGCCGACGATCGCGATGGGCTCGTGGTCGTGGCGGACGGCCTCGACGACCGCGGTGGTGGTGGACCCGGCGAGCTGGTCGAGCAGGTGGGCGGCCAGCGCGTCCGGGGTCGGGTAGTCGAACACCAGGGTCGCGGGCAGCCGCAGGCCGGTTGCGACGCTGAGCTGGTTGCGCAGGTCCAGGGCGGTCAGCGAGTCGAACCCGAGGTCCTTGAACGTGCGGCCGGCGGGCAGCTGCTCGGCGCGGGCGTAGCCCAGGACGGCGGCCACGCGGGTCAGCACGACCTCCAGCACGACCTCGGCGCGGCGGTCCGCCGGCACCTCGGCCAGGCGCCCCGACAGCGACGACCCGCTCGCCGCCCGGCGGGCCGGGGCCTTGACCAGGCCGCGCAGCAGCTCGGGGACGTCGCCGCGCGCGGTCAGGTCCAGCGGGACCGGCACGAGCAGGGTGTCACCGGCCTTGACGGCGGCGTCGAACAGGGCGAGACCGTCCTCTGTGGACAGCTCGCTCATGCCGGTGCGGGCCATGCGGTTCAGCTCGGCCGACCCGACCTCGGCGGTCATCTCGCTGCGCTGGGCCCACAGCCCCCAGGCCAGGGACTGGGCGGGCTTGCCCGCGGCGCGGCGGCGGTGGGCGAGGGCGTCCAGGGCGGCGTTGGCGGCGGCGTACCCGCCCTGGCCGGGGCTGCCGAACGTGCCCGCCGCCGACGAGAACAGGACGAACGCGGTCAGGTCGCCGGTCAGCTCGTCCAGGTTGCGGGCGGCGTCGAGCTTGGGCCGCAGCACGGTGGCGAGCTGGTCGGGGCGCACGGAGGCCACCGTGCCGTCGTCCATCACGCCGGCCGTGTGGACGACGGCGGTGACGGTGTGCTCGGCGAGGAGCTTCGCGGTGGCGTCCCGGTCGGCGACGTCGCGGGCGACGACGTGCGCGGTCGCGCCCAGGTCGGCCAGTTCGGCTTGGAGTTCGCGCGCCCCTTGGGCTTCCAGGCCGCGGCGGCTGGTCAGGACCAGGTTTCGGACGCCGTGGGCGGTGACCAGGTGGCGGGCGACGTGCGCGCCGAGCGTGCCGGTGCCGCCGGTGACCAGGACGGTGCTGTCCGGGGTGAACGGCGACTCGCCGGTCGGGTCGGGAACGCGGGCCAGGCGGGGCGCGCGGACCTCGCCGTCGTGGATCGCGAGGACCGGTTCGCCGGTGGCGAGGGCGGCGGCGATCTCGTCGGGCGTGGCGTCCTCGGCCTCCAGCAGGACGAACCGGCCCGGGTTCTCCGCCTGGGCGGAGCGGACCAGGCCGCGCACGGCCGCGCCGGCGAGGTCGCCGGGGTGGGTGACGACGACCAGGGTGGCGTCGGTCGGGTCGGCGAGCCGGGCCTGGAGCGCGGCCAGGGCCTCGGTGGTGGCGGCCAGGACGTCGTCGGTGGGGGTGACGTGGAGGAGGTCGGGGTGGCCTCCGGCCCCCGTCTCCATGGTCGCACGGGGGGACGACAGTTTCAGCGGGGTCCAGTCGAGGGTGAACAGGTCCTCGACGTAGCCGGTGCGGCCCTTGAGGGCGTCCAGGGCCACCGGGCGGACGGTGAGGGCGTCGATCGTGGCGACCGGTGCGCCCGCCGCGTCGGCGATGGTCAGGGACGCCGTGTCCGGGCCGGTCCTGGTGAAGCGGACGCGCAGGGCGGTGGCGGCTTCGGCGTGCAGGGTGACGCCGCTCCACGAGAACGGGAGGTGCGGTCGGCCGTCGCCGATGTCCGCCGCCAGGGCGTGCAGGGCCCCGTCCAGCAGGGCCGGGTGGAGGCCGAAGGTGTCCGGCTCGCCCTGGAGGGCGACCTCGGCGAAGGTCTCGTCGCCGCGCCGCCACGCCGCTCGCAGGCCCTGGAAGGCCGGGCCGTAGTTCAGGCCCAGGGCGGCCAGGCGGTCGTAGAGGTCGGTGGTGTCGAGAGGGGTGGCGTCGGTCGGCGGCCACTCGGTCAGGTGATCCGCGCGGGGGGAGCCCTCCGCGAGGACGCCCGTGGCGTGGCGGGTCCACAGGCCGGCGGCCTGGTCGGCGTCGGTCTGCGCGTAGACGCCCAGCGCGCGGCGGCCGTGGTCGTCGGGCGCGTCCACGGTGATCCGCAGCGTCACACCGCCCTGGACCACCAGCGGCGTGGTGATGGTCAGCTCCTCCACCACCGGGCAGCCGACCTGGTCGCCGGCGCGGACCGCCAGGTCCACCAGGGCGGTGCCGGGCACCAGCACGGTGTCCAGCACGGCGTGGTCGGCCAGCCACGGGTGGGTGTCGAGGTCCACGCGGCCGGTCAGCACGACCAGGTCCCGCTCCGGCACGGTCAACACCGCGCCGAGCAGGGGGTGCGCGACCGACGAGACACCGAGCCCGCCCGCGTCCACTGTGGACTGCTCGACCTGCCAGTACCGCCGCGTCTGGAACGCGTAGGTCGGCACGGTCGCGCGCGGGCCGGCGGTGTGCCGGGACCAGTCGACGGCGACGCCGCGCACGTGGGCCTCGCCCAGCGAGGTCAGGAACCGCTGGAGACCGCCCTCGTCCCGGCGCAGCGAGCCGACCAGGGCGGTCGGGCCGGCGGCGGCGTCGAGGACCTCGCGGACGCCCATGCCCAGCACCGGGTGCGCGCTGATCTCCACGAACACGTCGTGCCCGTCGGCCAGCAGGCGCTCGACGGCGTCCTGGAAGCGGACCGTGCCGCGCAGGTTGGCGTACCAGTAGTCGGCGTCCAGGACGGCGGTGCCGACCTCGCCGGTCAGCGTCGAGTACAGCGGGATGTCGCCGGTGCGCGGCTCGACCCCGGCCAGGACGGTGAGCAGCTCGTCGCGGATCGACTCGACCTGCGCGGAGTGCGAGGCGTAGTCCACGGGGATGATCCGCATCCGGACGCCGTCCGCCGCGCAGTCCGCGAGCAACTCCCGGAGTGCTCCGGGTTCGCCGGAGACGACGGTCGCGGACGGGCCGTTGACGGCGGCGACGGAGATCCGGTCGGCCCAGCGGGCGATGCGGGCCTCGACGTCGGCGCGCGGGGCGGCGACGGACGCCATCCCGCCGCGCCCGGCGAGCCCGGCGGCGATCGCCTTGCTGCGCAACGCGACGACGCGGGCGGCGTCTTCCAGGGACAGCGCGCCGCAGACAGCCGCCGCCGCGATCTCGCCCTGCGAGTGCCCGACGACCGCCGAGGGTTCGACACCGTAGGACCGCCACAACGCGGCCAGCGACACCATCACCGCGAACAGCACCGGCTGCACCACGTCCACCCGCTCCAGGGACGCGGCACCCGGGACGTCACGGACCACGTCGAGCAACGACCAGTCGGTGAACCCGTCGATCGCCTCGGCGCACTCGGCCATGCGCTGCGCGAAAACCGGCGAGGTCTCCAACAGTTCGACGGCCATGCCGACCCACTGCGAACCCTGACCGGGGAACATGAAGACGACCTTGGGGTCCTCCAGGGCCTCGCCGGTGGTGGGGTGCTCCCCCGCCGCGACGGCCTCGACACCGGCCCGCAGGTCGTCGCCACCGCCCACCACGACGGCCCGGTGCTCGAACCGGCTGCGCGCCGCGAGAGCCGCCGCCACACCGTCGGGACCGGCGGGGTCGGCGGGACCGGCGGCGAGGTGGTCGGCGAGCTTGGCCGCTTGCGCACGCAGGGCCTCGGCGGTGCGGGCGGACAACACCCACGGCACCACCTCGGCCGCCCCCGGGAATTGTCGTACCCCGGTGGGAGAATGGAGACGGGGGCCGGAGGCCGGCGCATCCTCAACACCGGCCGGCGCGTCCCCGGCACGGGCCGGCGCGTCCCCGGCACGGGCCGGCGCGTCCCCGGCACCGGCCGGCGCGTCCCCGGCACCGGCCGGAGCGTCCACCGCCTCGGCGGCGGCCGGCGCGGTGTCCTCGGCGGGCGGTTCCTCCAGGATCACGTGGGCGTTGGTGCCGCTCACCCCGAACGACGAGATGCCCGCCCGGCGCGGCTCGTCGCCCGCCGGCCACGGGACCGGGGACGTGAGCAGCGAGACCGCGCCCTCGGTCCAGTCGACCTGGTCGCTCGGCTCGTCCACGTGCAACGTCTTCGGCAGCACCCCGTGCCGCAGCGCGCCGATCATCTTGATCACCGCTGCGGCGCCCGCCGCCGCCTGCGTGTGGCCGATGTTGGACTTGATCGACCCCAGCCACAGCGGCCGTTCGCGGTCCTGGCCGTAGGTCGCCAGCAGGGCCTGCGCCTCGATCGGGTCGCCCAGCGTGGTGCCGGTGCCGTGCGCCTCGACCACGTCCACCTGGTGCGCCGCCAGCCTGGCCTGCGCCAGCGCCGCCCGGATCACCCGTTGCTGCGCCGGACCGCTGGGCGCGGTCAGGCCGTTGGACGCGCCGTCCTGGTTCACCGCCGAGCCGCGCACGACCGCGAGCACCGGGTGGCCGTTGCGGCGCGCGTCGGACAGGCGTTCCACGACCAGCATCCCGACGCCCTCGGCGAAACCGGTGCCGTCGGCCGCCGCCGCGAAGGACTTGCACCGGCCGTCCGCGGACAGCCCGCGCTGCTTGCTGAACTCGACGTACGTGCCGGGCGTCGCCATCACGGTGACGCCGCCGGCCAACGCCAGCGAGCACTCCCCGTTGCGCAGCGACTGCGCGGCCAGGTGCAGCGCGACCAGCGACGACGAGCACGCCGTGTCGATGGTGACCGCCGGTCCCTCCAGGCCCAGCGCGTACGCGACGCGGCCGGACGCGATGGCGCCGGTCGAGTTGTTCTCGGCGTAGTCGTGGTACATCATCCCGGCGAACACGCCGACCGCCGCGCCGCGCAGCGCGACCGGGTCGAGCCCGGTGTTCTCCAGGGCCTCCCACGACGTCTCCAGCAGCAGCCGTTGCTGCGGGTCCATGGTCAGCGCCTCGCGCGGCGAGATGCCGAAGAACTCCGCGTCGAACTCCGCCGCGTCGTGCAGGAACCCGCCCTCGCGCGTGTAGGACTTGCCCGCCGCGCCGGGCGTCGGGTCGTACAGCTCGGCCAGGTTCCAGCCCCGGTCGGTCGGGAACCCGGTGATGCCGTCGCGGCCCTGCGCGACCAGCTCCCACAGGTCGTCGGGCGTCCGCACGCCACCGGGGAACCGGCACGCCATGCCGACGATCGCGACCGGCTCGCGCAACGTCGAGTCGAGCTTGCGGTTCTGCTCGCGCAGCCGCTCGTTCTCCTTGAGCGACGCGCGCAGCGCGGCGACGAGCTTCTCCTCGGCCATTCTCAGCTCCCCGTTTCCGTCGTCACGTCACCGAGGTCGGCGAGCGCCATGTTGATCAGTGCGTCGGCGTCCATGTCGTCGATGGACTCCCCCGGCCCGTCGTCGGGCTCGTCGGCGGCGAGCTTCACGCCGCCCAGTTCCAGCAGGCTGTCCAGCAGTCCCGCGTCGCGCAGCCGGCCCAGCGGGATGCTCGCCAGGACGCGGCGCACCTCGTCCTCGGGCAGTCCCGGGCCGGACTCGCCGAACAGCTTGTCGTGCAGCAGGTCCGCCACGGCCCGGGCGTGCGGCCGGTCGAACGTCAGCGTCGCGGGCAGGCGCAGGCCGGTCGCGGCGGTGAGCTGGTTGCGCAGCTCCAGCGCGGCCAGCGAGTCGAACCCCAGGTCGGTGAACGCGCGTTCGGCGGGGACCGCGTCGGCGGAGTCGTGCCCGAGCACGCCGGCCGTGGTCGTGCGGACCAGCTTGAGCAGCGCGTCCCGCCGGTCCGCCTCGGCCAGCCCGGCGAGCCGCGCCGCGAGGTCGACGTCGTCCCGAGCGGCGACCCGGCGGTTCCGAGTGGCACCGCGCAGCCCCCGGATCAGCGGCCCGTCGATGGTGGCCAGGTCCAACCCGATCGGCACCAGCGCGGCGTCGTCGCAGGTCAAGGCCGCGTCGAACAACCGCAGGCCGTCCTCGACGGACAGCGGCCGAATGCCCACCCGGCTGAGCCGCTGCCTCTCCGCGGCGGTCAGCTCACCGGCCATCCCGCCGTCCCACAACCCCCACGCCAACGACTGCGCCGGCAGCCCCCGGCCGCGCCGATGAGTGGCCAGCGCGTCCAAGTAAGCGTTCGCCGCCGAGTAACTCGCCTGCCCCGCATTGCCGAACGTGCCCGACGCCGACGAGAACACCACGAACGCCGAGAGATCCTCGGTCAGCTCGTGCAACGCCCAGGCCGCGTCCACCTTCGGCCGCAACACGGCGTCGACGCGCTCCGGCGTCAACGACCCGATCAACCCGTCGTCCAGCACACCGGCCACGTGCACCACGGCCGAAACCCGGTGCTCGGCAAGGACCTTGACCAACGCATCCCGATCGGCGACATCACAAGCCACCGACTTCACGCCCAACTCCGCCGCAAGGCCTTCCGCGCCACTACGGCTCATCAACACCAAGTCACGAACACCGTGCTCAGCCACCAGATGCCGGGCGATCACCCCACCCAAGGCACCCGAAGCACCGGTCAACAACACCGCACCTTCACCGAAGTTCACTGAACCTTCAGTCACTTGAACCCGAGCCAGCCGGCCCACGTGCGCGACACCGTCCCGCACCACCACCTGCGGCTCGTCCGGCACCACCAGCACGTCACCGTCCACCAGGACGATCCGACCGGGGGCCTCGGCCTGCGCGGAGCGCACCATGCCCCACACCGCCGCACCGGCCAGGTCCACGTCCTCGCCCGGCAACGCCACCGCGCCCTCGGTCTGCACGACCAACATCCCCGACTCGCTCGCCAGGAACTGCTGCAACACACCCAAGGTCTCGTGCAGCACCGCCCGAACCTCGCCGCCACGAGCAACCCGGTGCACCGGGGCGTCCGTGGCGACACCGGCGGCCGGCGTCCACTCCAAGCGGTAGAGCGAGTCGTGGTGGGAGCGTGCGACGAGCTGGTTGGCGGCCACCGGTCGGGTGGTCAGGGACTCGACGGTCAGCACCGGGCGGCCGGCCGGGTCGATCGCGGCCAACGCGATCCGGTCGTCGCCGGTCGGCGTCAGCCGCACCCGCAGCACGGACGCGGCGGACGCGTGCAGCCGCACCCCGGACCACGCGAACGGCAGCCGCGTCGGGCCGTCGGCCGGGATCGCCGGGTGCAGGGCCGCGTCCAGCAGCGCCGGGTGCACCTCGAACCCCTCGACGTCGTCCACCGCCACCTCGGCGAACACCTCGGCACCGCGCCGGAACGCCGACCGGACGCCCCGGAACACCGGCCCGTAGCCGTAACCCCGGTCGGCCAGCGCCGCGTAGTCCACCTCCAGCGGGGTGGCGTCGGCGGGCGGCCACTCGAACGTCTCCCCGGCGCCCGCGGCCTCGGCCGTGACCACGCCGTCGGCGTGCAGGACCCAGTCCTGGTCGGCCTTCGAGTAGACCCGGACCGTGCGGCCGCTCTCCGCGCCGCCGACCACGACCTGGACCGCGACACCGCCGGTCGGCGGCAGCACCAGGGGCGCGTGCAGGGTCAGCTCCTCCAGCACCTCGCAGCCCACCGACGCGCCCGCGCTCAACGCCAGGTCTACCAGGGCGGTGCCGGGCACCAGCACGGTCCCGAACACGTCGTGGTCGCCCAGCCACGGGTGCGCGTCCAGCGACAACCGACCCGTGAAGACCAGCCCGTCCGAGTCCGGCAGCGCGACGACCGCGCTCAGCAGCGGGTGGTCCACGCCGCTCTGCCCGATGCCGCTCGGGTCGGCCACGCCGGTGCTCTCCAGCCAGAACCGCTTGCGCTGGAACGGGTAGGTGGGCAGCTCGATGCGCGTGCCGCCGCCGAAGTACGCGTCCCAGTCGACCGGGACGCCCCGGACGTGCAGGCGGCCCAGCGCTTCCACGACCGTGCGGACCTCGTCCCGGTCGCGCCGGGAGGTGGGGACGAACCCGTCCGCCGCCAACGCGGTCAGCACGGCGTCCGGCCCGACCTCCAGGAACGTGGTGGTCCCGCTGTCGCGCAGGCACTGCACCGCGTCGGCGAACCGCACCGCCGCGCGCACCTGCCGCACCCAGTAGTCCGGCTTGGCCAGGTCCACCACCCAACCATCCACAGTGGACACGACCGGGATCTTCGGCTCCGCGTAGGCGATCGTCTCGGCGACCGCGCGGAACTCCTCCAGCATCGGCTCCATCAGCGGCGAGTGGAAGGCGTGCGACACGGTCAACCGCTTGGTCCGACGGCCGTCGAGCCGCGCCACGACCCGCGCCACCGCGTCCTCCGCGCCCGACACGACCACGGCCGTCGGCCCGTTGACCGCGGCGATCGCCACGTCGTCGGCCAGCAGCGGCACGACCTCGGTCTCCGTCGCCTCGACCGCGACCATCGCGCCGCCGGCGGGCAGCGCCTGCATCAGCCGGCCGCGGGCGGCCACCAGGCGGGCGGCGTCGGCCAGCGAGAACACCCCGGCCACGTGCGCGGCGGCCAACTCGCCGATGGAGTGCCCGGCCAGGTAGTCCGGGGTGACGCCCCACGACGTGACCAGCCGGAACAACGCCACCTCGAACGCGAACAGCGCCGGCTGCGTGTACCCGGTCCGGTGCAGCTCTTCGGTGTCGATGACCTCGCGCAACGGCCGGTCCAGGTGCCGGTCCAGCTCCGAACACACCGCGTCGAACGCCTCGGCGAACACCGGGAACGACCGCAGCTCACGCCCCATGCCGAGCCGCTGCGCGCCCTGGCCGGAGAACAGCACGGCCAGCCGGCCCGGCACGGCGGACTCACCGGTCACGCCGTCCAGCGCGGCGAGCAGGTCGTCCCGGCCGGTCGCGACCACGACCGCCGACCGCTCCAGGCGGGTCCGGCCGGCCAGCGACCGGGCCACGTCCTCGACCCGCACGTCCCGGCCCGCGACGAAGTCCTGGAGCCGCGCCGCGACGGCTTCGAGTGCCTCGTCGGTCTTCGCGGACAGCAGCACGGGCGTGGCCGGCAGGTCCGGGGCGGGCGTCGGCGCGTCGGCGTCCGCCTCCTCGATGACGACGTGCGCGTTGGTGCCGGAGATGCCGAACGACGACACCGCCGCCCGGCGCGGGTGCCCGTTGCGCGCCCAGGCCACCGGCTCGGTGAGCAGCGACACCGCGCCCTCCGCCCAGTCCACCTCCGGCGACGGCTCGTCCACGTGCAGGGTCCGCGGCAGCACGTCGTGGCGCATGGCCAGGACCACTTTCATCACGCCCGCGACGCCGGCGGCGGCCTGCGTGTGGCCGATGTTCGACTTGACCGAGCCCAGCCACACCGGCGCTTCGCGGTCGCGGCCGTAGGTGGCGAGGATCGCCTGCGCCTCGATCGGGTCGCCCAGTGTGGTGCCGGTGCCGTGCGCCTCCACAACGTCCACATCGGACGGTCGCAGGCCCGCGTCGGCCAGGGCGGCGCGGATCACCCGTTGCTGCGCCGGCCCGTTGGGGGCGGTCAGCCCGTTGGACGCGCCGTCCTGGTTCACCGCCGAACCCCGCACGACGGCCAGCACGCGGTGGCCGTTGCGGCGCGCGTCGGACAGCCGTTCCACGACCAGGACGCCGACGCCCTCGGAGAAGCCGACGCCGTCGGCCGCGCCCGCGAACGAGCGGCACCGGCCGTCCGGCGAGAGCCCGAGCTGGCGGCTGAAGCCCACGTAGGTCTCGGGCGTGGCCATCACCGACACGCCCCCCGCCAACGCCAGCGAGCACTCGCCGTTGCGCAGCGCCTGGGCCGCGAGGTGCAGGGCGACCAGCGACGACGAGCACGCCGTGTCGACGGTCAGGGTCGGGCCCTCCAGCCCGAACGTGTAGGCCACGCGGCCGGAGGCGACCGCGCCCGTGCTCGCGTTGCCCTCGTAGTCGTGGTACATCATGCCCGCGAACACGCCCGTGTCGCTGCCGCGCAGCGTCGCCGGGTCGATGCCCGCGTGCTCGAACGCCTCCCAGGACGTCTCCAGCAGCAGCCGTTGCTGCGGGTCCATGGTCAACGCCTCGCGCGGCGAGATGCCGAAGAACTCCGCGTCGAACTCCGCCGCGTCGTGCAGGAACCCGCCCTCGCGCGTGTAGGACTTGCCCGGCACACCGCGGGTCGGGTCGTACAGCTCGGCCAGGTTCCAGCCCCGGTCGGTCGGGAACCCGGTGATGGCGTCGCGGCCCTGCGCGACCAGGTCCCACAGGTCGTCGGGGGTGCGGACGTCGCCGGGGAACCGGCACGCCATGCCGACGATGGCGATCGGCTCGTCGTTGCGGGCCTTGGCGGTCACCGTCTCGGTGGTCGTGGTCCCGGCGATCCGCGCGGCCAGGAAGTCCGCGACGGCATGGGTGTTGGGGTGGTCGAAGGTGAGGGTGGCGGGCAGGCGCAGGCCGGTCGCGGCGGCCAGCCGGTTGCGCAGTTCGAGCGCGGCGACGGAGTCGAAGCCCAGTTCGGTGAACGCGCGGCCCGGGTCCACGGCCTCGACGCCCTGGTGGCCCAGGACCGCCGCCACGTCGGTGCGCACCAGGTCCACGAGCTGGTCCCGGCGGTCCTTCGCGGACAGCCCGGCCAGGCCGAGGTCCTTGCCGGCGGCGGCGCGGCGGGTCCTCGGGCGGGCCAGGCCGCGGTAGACCGGGCCGTCGACCGCTGCCAGGTCCAGGCCGATCGGGACCAGGGTGGCGTCGTCGCAGGTCAGGGCGGCGTCGAACAGCCGGAGACCGTCCTGGGTGGTCAGCGGCCGGATGCCGGCGCGGCTCAGGTGCTGCTTCTCGGCGGCGGTCAGCTCACCGGCCATGCCGCCGTCCCACAGGCCCCACGCGAGCGACTGCGCCGGCAGCCCGTGCGCCCGCCGGTGGGTGGCCAGCGCGTCCAGGTAGGCGTTGGCGGCCGAGTAACTCGCCTGCCCGGCGTTGCCGAACGTGCCCGACGCCGACGAGAACACCACGAACGCCGACAAGTCCTCGGTCAACTCGTGCAGCAGCCGGGCCGCGTCCACCTTGGGCCGGAGGACGCCGTCGAGGCGCTCGGGCGTCAACGACCCGATCAAGCCGTCGTCCAGCACACCGGCGGCGTGCACGACAGCCGAGACGCGGTGCTCGGCCAGGAGCTTCGCCAGGGCTTCGCGGTCGGCGACGTCGCAGGCCACGGACTTCGCGCCGAGTTCGGCGGCGAGGTCGTCCGCGCCACTACGGCTGACCAGCACCAGGTCGCGGACGCCGCGCTCCTTCCTGAGGTGCCGGGCGATCACGCCGCCCAGCGCACCCGAGGCGCCGGTCAGCAGCACCGCGCCATCCCCGAAGTCCACGGGGGCGTCGGTCACCGGCACCCGGGCCAGCCGGCCCACGTGCGCGACACCGTTCCGCACGACGACCTGCGGCTCGTCCGGCACGAGCAGGACTTCGCCGTCCACCAGGACGATCCGGCCCGGGGCCTCGGCCTGCGCGGAGCGGACCATGCCCCACACCGCCGCGCCCGCCGGGTCCACGTCCTCGCCCGGCAGGGCCACCGCCCCCTCGGTCCGGACGACCAGCACGGGCGCTTGGCCCGCCAGGAAGTCCTGGAGCACCTCCAGCGTCTCGTGCAGCACGGCGTGGACCTCGCCGCCCGCCGGCACCCGGTGGACCGGGACGTCGGCGGGGGTGCCGGCGGCGGGCGTCCACTCCAGGCGGTAGAGGGAGTCGTGGTGGGTCGGGCGGAGGTCGAGGGCGGCCAGCGGGCGGGTTTCGAGGCTGCCGACCGAGATGACGGGCGTGCCGGCGGTGTCGGTGGCGGTGATCGTCCAGCCGGACGCGGTGGGGGTGATGCGGACGCGCAGGGTGGTGGCGCCGGTGGCGTGCAGGGCGACGTCGCGCCAGGAGAACGGGACGGCCGGCCTCCGGCCCCCGTCTCCATCGTCCCACGGGGTACCGACAGCCTCGGCCAGGAGCGGGGCGTGGAGGGTGGCGTCGAGGAGGGCCGGGTGCAGGGCGAAGCGGTCGTCCGCCTCGGGCAGGGCGACCTCGGCGAAGAAGTCCGAGCCGCGTCGCCACACGGCCGTGACACCCTGGAACAGCGGGCCGTAGTCGAAGCCGAGGGCGGTCAGGCGGGTGTAGTCCACGGCCACCGGCTCGGCGGCGGCGGGCGGCCAGTCGACGGGGTCGGGGGTGGCGGCGGTCGGGGACACCGTGCCCAGGGCGTGGGTGGTCCACGTGTCGGACCGCTCGGCGCGGGAGTGCACCTCGACCGCGCGGCGGCCCGCCTCGTCGGGTTCGCCGACGCGGACGCGGAGCTGGACGGCCCCGCCCTCGGGCAGCGCCAACGGGGACAGCATGGTCAGCTCGTCCACCGCAGCGCAGCCGACCGCGTCCGCCGCGTGCACGGCCACCTCGACCAGCGCCGCGCCCGGCACCAGCACCGCACCGGCGACGACGTGGTCCGCCAGCCACGGGTGCGTGCCCGTCGACAGCCGGCCGGAGTACACGACACCGTCGAAGTCCGGCAGCGCGACGGCCGCGCCCAGCAGCGGGTGCTCGGCGTCGGCGAGGCCCAACCGGCCCGCGCCGCCGGCGGTCGCCGTGTTCTCGGCCCAGTACCGCTCGTGCTGGAAGGCGTAGGTCGGCAGGTCCACGCGGGTCGCGCCGGGGAAGAACGCGGACCAGTCCACGGCCACGCCCCGCCCGTGCAGGCGGCCCAGGGCGGTCACCGCGGACACGGCCTCGTCGCGCTCGCGGCGGGTCGTGGCGACGACGTCGTCGGAGTCCACCATCGCGGTGAGCGCCGCGTCAGGACCGACCTCCAGGAATGTGCGCACCCCGTTGTCCCGCAACGTCTCCACGGCTTGGGCGAATCGGACCGCTTCGCGTGCCTGCCGTACCCAGTAGTCGGGGGAGGGTGTGAATACCTCGCCGGTGACGGTCGAGATGAGCGGGGTGGTGGGGGTGTGGTGGGTGATGCTGTCGGCGACTTTTCGCAGCTCGTCGAGCATCGGTTCCATGAGTGGGGAGTGGAAGGCGTGCGAGACGGTGAGCCGTTTGGTCTTGACGCCTTCTGCCGAGAGCTTGTCGGCGGCTTCGAGGACCGCTTCTTGCGCTCCGGACAGGACCAGGGAGGTGGGGCCGTTGATCGCGCCGATGGCGACCTGATCGGACAGCAGTCCGGTGACCTGGTCCTCGGTGGCCTGGACGGCGAGCATCGCGCCGCCGGCGGGCAGGGCTTGCATCAGTCGGCCGCGGGCGGCGACCAGACGGGCGGCGTCGTCCAAGGTGAACACACCGGCCGCATAGGCCGCCGCGAATTCGCCGATCGAATGCCCGGCGAGGAGGTCGGGTTTGACGCCCCAGGACGCGTAGAGGCGGTGGAGGGCGGTTTCGAAGGCGAACAGGGCGGGTTGGGTGTAGCCGGTGTCGTGCAGTTCGTCGGTGTCGAGCACGTCGGCCAGTGGTTTGGGCAGGTGCGGGTCGAGTGCCGCGCAGGCCTCGGCGAAGGCGGACGCGAAGACGGGGAAGGCGTGCAGGTCGCGGCCCATGCCCAGGCGCTGCGAGCCCTGACCCGTGAACAGGAACGCCAGACGACCGGGCGTCACCACGTCGGTGACACCGCCGTCGGCCAGGGCAGCCACCAGCTCCTCACGACTCCGCCCCACGACCACCGCCCGGTGGTCGAACGCGGTCCGCGAAGTGGCCAACGAGAAGCCGACGTCCACAAAGGACTGTTCGACCGAAGTCAGCCGCGCGGCCTGGTCGCGCAAGGCGGAGGGCGTCCGGCCGGAGAACACCCAGGGCACCACGGGCGGCGGGACGGACTCCGCCGGCTCCACGGACTCGACCGACTCCTCCAGCACCACGTGCGCGTTGGTCCCGGAGATCCCGAACGACGACACGGCCGCCCGCCGCGGACGCTCCCCCGCCGGCCACTCCACCGGCGAGGTCAGCAGCTCCACGGACCCGGCCGCCCAGTCCACCTTCGGCGACGGCTCGTCCACGTGCAGCGTCCGCGGCAGCACCCCGTTCCGCATGGCCAGCACCATCTTCACCACGCCCGCCACACCGGCGGCGGCCTGGGTGTGCCCGATGTTGGACTTCACCGACCCCAGCCACAGCGGGCGCTCCGCGGACCGCCCCTGCCCGTAGGTGGCGAGCAGGGCCTGCGCCTCGATCGGGTCGCCCAACGTGGTCCCGGTGCCGTGCGCCTCGACCGCGTCCACGTCGGACGTCGACAAGTCGGCATCGGCCAGCGCCGCCCGGATCACGCGTTGCTGTGACGGGCCGTTGGGCGCGGTCAGGCCGTTGGACGCGCCGTCCTGGTTCACCGCCGAGCCGCGCACCACCGCGAGCACCTCGTGCCCGTTGCGCCGCGCGTCGGACAGGCGTTCCACCACCAGCATCCCGACGCCCTCGGCCCAGCCCACGCCGTCGGCCGCGCCCGCGAAGGACTTGCACCGCCCGTCGGGCGACAACCCGCGCTGGCGGGAGAACTCGACGAACGTCTCGGGCGTGGCCATCACGGTCACGCCGCCCGCCAGCGCCAGCGAGCACTCGCCGGACCGCAGGGCGCGCACGGCCAGGTGCAGCGCCACCAACGAGGACGAGCACGCGGTGTCCACGGTCATCGTCGGCCCTTCCAGGCCGAGCGCGTAGGCGACCCGGCCGGACGCGATGGCGCCGGTCGAGTTGTTGCCCGCGTAGTCGTGGTACATCATCCCGGCGAACACGCCGGTGGCGCTGCCCTTCAACGACGCCGGCAGCAGGCCCGCGCTCTCCAGCGCCTCCCACGAGACCTCCAGCAGCAGCCGTTGCTGCGGGTCCATGGACAGCGCCTCGCGCGGGGAGATCTCGAAGAACTCGGCGTCGAACTCCGCCGCGTCGTGCAGGAACCCGCCCGAGCGGGTGTAGGTCTTGCCGGCCGCGCCGGGCGTGGGGTCGTAGAGCTCGCCGACGTCCCAGCCGCGGTCGGGGGGGAAGCCGGTCACCGCGTCCCGGCCGCCCGCCACGAGGTCCCACAGGTCCTCGGGGGTCCGGACGCCACCCGGGAAGCGGCACGCCATGCCCACGATGGCGATGGGCTCGCGCGCCGCCTCCTCCGCCTCGCGCAGCCTGCGGCGCGCGTCGCGCAGTTCCGAGGTCGTCCGCTTGAGGTAGTCGAGCAGCTTGTCCTCGTTGTTCGACATCGACGTCACTCCACGGGCGGGCCGGTATGCGGGTGGGTTAGAGCGGGACGTTCCCGTGCGCGCCACGGCCGGGTGCGGCGGCGGCGAACAGCGAGACGAGCCGGGAACGGGTGTCCTCGGGCCGGACGACCTCGTCGACCACCCCGAGGTCCAGGGCGCGGCCGAGACCGCCCGCGACCTGCTCGTGCTCCTCGACCAGGCGCGCCAGCAGCGCGGGCCGGGAGTTCTCGTCGGCGGCGGCGATCGCCTTGCGGTGCAGGACGCGGACGGCGGCCTCGGCCCCCATCACGGCGACCTCCGCCTCCGGCCACGCCAGCACCGACGTGGCGCCCAGGGACCGCGAGTTCATCGCGATGTAGGCGCCGCCGTAGGACTTGCGGGTGATGAGCGTGACGCGCGGGACGGTCGCCTCGGCGAAGGCGTACAACAGCTTCGCGCCGCGTCGCACCACCCCGCCCCACTCCTGGCCGACGCCCGGCAGGTAGCCGGGGACGTCGACCACGACCAGCAGCGGGATGCCGAACCCGTCGCACATGCGCACGAACCGGGACGCCTTCTCCGCCGACAGCGAGTCCAGGCACCCGCCCTTGCGCAGCGGGTTGTTGGCCACCACGCCGACCGTGCCGCCGCCGAGCCGGCCGAGGCCGACCACGACGTTGGGCGCCCACTTCGGCTGGATCTCCGCCAGGACGCCGTCGTCCAGGAGGGCGTGCAGCAGCGGGTGGACGTCGTAGGCGCGTCTGGGCGACTCGGGCAGCAGCCCGCGCGGGTCCTCCGCGCCACCGGCCCGCGTCGGGTCGAAGGAGCCCGGCCGGGCCAGCAGCTCGACCAGCTGCCGGGTCCGGCGGTAGGCGTCCTCCTCGGACTCGGCGGGCACGTGGGCGACACCCGACTTGCGGCTGTGCGCCTCGGGTCCGCCCAGGCCCGCCATGTCGATCTCCTCGCCGGTGACGCTGCGGACGACGTCGGGTCCGGTGATGAAGATCCGGCCCTCCGGCGCCTGCACGACCAGGTCGGTCAGCGCCGGGCCGTACGCGGCGCCACCGGCGGCGGCGCCGAGCACCACGGAGATCTGGGGGATCTTGCCCGACGCCCGCACCATCGAGGCGAAGATCGAGCCGATGCCGTGCATGGACTCCACCCCGCCGGCCAGCTTCGCGCCGCCCGAGTGCCACAGCCCCACCACCGGCGCGCCCTCCGCGAGGGCCAGGTCGATGGCGTCCCGGATGCGGTGGCACTCCTCGATGCCCAGCGAACCGCCCTTGACGGTCGCGTCGGTGCAGAACGCGACCACCTCCTGCCCCGCGATCCGGCCGCGCGCCACGGTGGTGGCGACGTGGTCGGGGTCGTGCAGGAGGGTCAGGTCGTCGAGGAGGCGGGGCAGCCGGGCCAGCGGGCTGCGCGGGTCGAGCGCGACGGAGGTCATGGTCAGCTCACCCGGCGCTCGTGGCCCTGCCAGAACCGCTCGCGCAGCTCTCGGCGCAGGATCTTGCCGCTGGGGTTGCGGGGCACCTTCGCGAGGAACTCGTAGCGCAGCGGCAGCTTGAACCCGGCCAGCTTGCCCCGCAGGTACAGGGCCAGCTCGCGCTCGGTCAGCTCCGCGCCCTCGACCGGCACGACGAAGGCGTGCACCGCCTCGCCCCACCGCTCGTCCGGCACGCCCACCACGGCCGACTCGGCGACCAGCGGGTGGCGGCCGATGACGTGCTCGATCTCGGCCGGGTACACGTTCTCGCCCGCGACGATGATCATGTCCTTGATCCGGTCGCGGATGAACAGGTAGCCGTCCTCGTCCAGCACGCCGGCGTCACCGGTGACCACCCAGCCGTCCACCAGGGTCTTCGCGGTGGCCTCGGGCAGGTTCCAGTACTCCAGCATCGCGGCCGGCGTCTTCAGCCACACCTCGCCGACCTCGCCCGGCGGCAGCGGGTCGCCCGCGCTGTCGGCGACCTTCACCTCGAACCCGGGGTACGGGCGGCCGGCGGCCTGCATGCGACCGCCGTCCAGGGTGTGGTCGGCCGGCGGCAGGCACATCGCCGTGTTGCCGGTCTCGGTCAGGCCGTAGATCTGGGCGAACTCGCAGCCGAACCCCTCGACGCAGCGGGCCAGCAGCGCGGCGGAGATGGGCGCGCCGCCGTAGACCACCTTCCGGAGCGTGGTGAAGTCCTTTTTGGACACACCGGGTTCGGCCAGCAGCAGGCGGAGCATGGCGGGCACCATGCACGCGGTCGTCACACCGAGGGTGCGGATCAGCTCGACCGCGCCGGCGGTGGTGAACTCGCGCATGACGACGTTGGTGACGCCCGCCGAGAACCCCTGCGTCGCCCACCACAGGCCGCCGATGTGGAAGCCCGCCATGCCGACCAGGCTGACGTCCCCCGCGCGCCAGTCGATCCAGTCCAGCCCGGCGGACGCCAGCGCGTCGCGCACCGCGAAGAAGCTGCGGTGTGCCAGCACCACGCCCTTGGGCAGACCGGTCGTGCCGCTGGTGTACATCTGCACCAGCGGGGTGTCCGGCGTGACGCGGGCCAGCACGTTGGCGTCGGGCTGCGCCGACCGCCAGGCGGTGAACCCGGTGTCCAGCCCGATCACCTTGGTGAGTTCCGGCAGTTCGGTCGCCAGCTTGTCGGCGGTGGGCGCGGAGTCGGCGTCCACGAACAGCAGCGCGGTGCCGGAGTCGCGCAGGATGTGCTCGACCTCGTCCGCCGCGAGCCGCCAGTTGATCGGCACCAGCACCACACCGGACTTCGCCGCGCCGAACAGGAGCTCGTAGTAGTGCTCGGACTCCTTGCCCAGGTAGGCGATGCGGTCGCCGGGACCGAGACCTTCGGCCTGGAGGCCGCGGGCGACCTGGTTGCTCACGCGGTGCAGCGCGGCGTAATCGACCCGCCTGCCCTCGCACACCATCGCGACGGCGTCCGGCTGCACGGCGGCGTGCTTGCGCACCACGTCCACGAGCGTGCGCACCTGAACGGTCACCGTTCCTCCCTTCAGAACACGTGCGGGCGGCTGAAATTCTTAGTTGACTGAAATAAAATTTTCTCTTCTGTGCCGGCACCACAACGGCCGAACCACAACGGCCGAACCGCGACGGCCCCACCGCACCGGTTTCACCGCACCGGGCGCTTCCCAGCGGTTGCGCCGCGATGGCCACCCCTGCGACCGCCGCACCGCCGCGCCGGGGCTCCCACTGCCGCCGCCGCGACCGCCGCCGCCACCGGGCCTGCTGCTGTCACCGGGCCTGCCGCTGTCACCGCGACCGCCGCCACGGCGACTGCCGCTGCCGCCACCGACTCCGGCTGCCGCCGCGACCGCCGCCGCCCAACGGGCCTGCCGCTGCCGCCACGACCGCCGCCCACGCCACGCCGAGCGGGACCAGCCGCACACCGAGACCAGCCGCACACCGGGTCCGGCTCACGCCGGGCTCGGCTCACGCCGGGCTCGGCTCGCAGCGGAGTCGCTGCACCAGGCTCGGCTCACACCGGGCCGGTTCAGGCCGCGTCGGCCTGGAAGCGCATCCCCGGCGGGTTGACCAGGGCCATGCGGACCTCGCCGTCGGCGATGCCGCCGTTGGCGTCCCAGAACCGCCAGGGCATGTCGATGATCTGCACCGGCTTGCTCCGGTTGCGGTGGCTGAACTCCGCGAAGGACACCTCGCCGCTGAACGACGACGAGTCGATCGGGCGGCGGAAGTTGGACTTGAAGTTGGCGATCAGCATGTCGGGCAGCTGCTTGGCCCAGTAGTCGTCCATGGTCCACGCCTGGAAGGCGGGCAGGACGTCCTCCTGGACGCACTTGGCGATCAGGTAGTACATGAGCTGGTTGAAGCAGATGTTCACCTCGACGGAGTTGAGGTGACCGGTGTCGTCGATGTAGCACGAATAGGGGATCGCGAACTCGCCCTGCGCGCTGGCCAACCCGTTCGCCACGTCCACGGTCGCGGACTTCAGGTATTCGGTCTTGGGTCGCGCGTACGGGCGGAGCACGTCGGAAAGCAGGACCGGGTCGTTCGGGAATGTCCGGAACCCGAGCGAGGTGTTCTCCACCGGCGATGTCGTCATCGTTTCCTCCTCAGCGCACCGAGTGTGAATTCGACGGTAATCGCCGGCGGGGAATCAACCGGTAACAGCGGCGGAACTCGCCCTGCGGCCCGCCGGGCGGCGGCGCGCCAGGGCGTCGAGGAGCATGTCGGAGGTCAGCGAGCGGTCCATCAGGAGCTGGTCGGTGGACAGCAGCGCCACGTGCAGCGCCTGGATGCGCTCGGAGGGCTCGATGCCCAGCTCGCCCATCATCCGCTGGCGGAACCGCATGTAGACCTCCAGCGCGGCCGACGACCGGCCCGACCGGTGCAGGGCGATCATCAGCATGGCGTGCGCCGACTCGTGCAGCGGGTGCTCCACGACCAGCGACGCCAGCTCGGAGATCGTCTCGCGGTGCCGGCCCAGGCACAGGTCGGCGTCCACGCGGGTGGTGTGCGCGTAGAAGCGGCGCTCCTCAAGCCGGGCCGCCTGGGCGCGCAGTTGCGGACCCCATTGTCCCTGGTGGAGGACGTTGCCGCGCCACAGCGCGAGGGAGCGGCGCAGGTCGTCGCCGGCCTTCTCGTAGTCGCCGGCGTGCATGGCGGCGGTGCCCGCGGTGACCAGTTCGTCGAACTCGACGATGTCGAGCTGCCGGGGGTCCACGCGCAGGGTGTAGCCGCCCGAGCAGGTCAGCAGGACGTCGCGCGTGACGTCCTCGACGGACATGCCCAGCACGTCGCGGAACAGCTTGCGCAGCTTGAACATGTAGGTCTGGAGGGTGGCGTGGGCGGTGCGCGGCGCGCCGCCGCTCCACAGCTCGCGCACCAGCAGCGACGCGCCGACCGGCTGGTTGGCGTGGAACAGCAGGGTGGACAGGATCAGCCGCAGCTTGGGCGCGCTGGGCGCCACGTCCACCCCGCCGTGCCGGATCACCAGCGGGCCGAGCAGTTCGAACCGCAGGCCCGCCGGCGGGTTCTCCCGGGACGTCCGGGGCGACACCACCGGCGCTTCCGGCAGCGGCCCGAATTCCGGTTCCGGTTCGGACGCCTCCAGCAGCGCGGCGAGCAGCGACAGTTTCTCGGCTCGGGACATCACACCGAGCCCGACCAGGTTTGCAGTCATTTCGGACCTCGCAATCTGCCGGCTCCACCGCGATTTCCGCCGCGGTCGGGCGTGAGCCGGCGGGCGGTTCCCGCCGAAAGGTGCGACGAGTGGCGGTCGAGGGGAAGTCGGGACGGGGCCCAACGCTATTCCAACCGCCGGTCGAGCCGATAGTGACCGTTTCATGGGTCGGCATGAGCAACCAACGCCGGGTCACGTGACGCGTGCACTTGTCCGGGGCACGACCCGGCCGGGACGCTTGCCTCGAAGCACGCTGGAGCGCCGCTGGAGCGGCACTGGTCGAGCAGGGGGATCACCATGCCGGGTGGCGGGTCGGGGCTGCGGGTCGGGTTCAAACGGCACCTGCGGGCGCACGTGGTGCGCGGCGACGCCGTGTACGTGCTGTCCGAGCGGGGCGCGACGTCCGTGCGCGGGGCCCACGTCGAGGCGGTGGCGCCGTTGCTGGACGGCACGCGCGGCCTGGAGGACCTGGTGCGCGACTGCCCGGAGGGCCTGTCCCCGGCCGAGGTGGGCGCGGTGGTGATGGGCCTGGTGGAGGCCGACCTGGTGACCGTGCGGCCGGCCGACCAGCGCGCCGACGACCCGGCCCTGGCCTACTGGGAGGCCGCCGGCGTGGACCCGTCCGCCGCCACCGCCTCGACCGCCGCGGCGCGGGTCGGGCTGATCACCGTGGGCCCCTGCCCGGAGGGCGCGGCACGGGCCGTGACCGACGCCGGGGTGACGATCACCCGGATGCCGGGGAACTTTCCCCTGGCGGGTTCCGACCTGTCGATCGTGCTGTGCGACGACTACCTGGAGGAGGGGCTGGCCGACGTGGACGCCGCGCACCGCGCGGCCGGGCGGCCGTGGCTCATCGCGAAGCCGGGTGGCGCGCAGGTGTGGCTGGGTCCGGTGTTCGACCCGGCCGCGGGCGCCGGCTGCTGGCACTGCCTCGCGCACCGGTTGCGCGGCCACCGCCAGGCCGAGACGCGCCTGCGCAGCCTCGGCGACACCCCCCTGGTCCCGCCGGACGTGTCGCTGCCGCCGCTGCGCACCGCCGCGCTGAACCTGGTGGCGATGGAAGCCGTGAAGTGGTTGGCGGGCCTGCGCCACGACGGCCAGCGCGCGGTGTGGACGTTGGACAGCGTCGGCCTGGGCGGCAAGCACCACGAGCTGCGCGCCCGTCCCCAGTGCCCCGGGTGCGGCGACCCGGACCTCATGCGCGGCAAGGCCCTGCGACCGTTGGTCCTCCAGAGCCGCCGCAAGACCTCCCGGACCGGTGGCGGCCACCGCTCCCGCTCCCCCGAGCAGGTGCTGAGCGATCACGGGCACCTGGTCAGCCCGGTCACCGGCGTGGTCAAGGAGATCACCCGCGACGACCGCGGTCCGGCGTTCCTCAACTCCTTCCGCTCCGGCCCGAACCTCGCGCTGACCACCCGCCGCGACGCCGACCAGATGCGGTCCGCGCTGCGCGCCGAGAACGGCGGCAAGGGCGTGACGCCGCTGCACGCCGAGGTGAGCGCGTTGTGCGAGGCCGTCGAGCGGCACAGCGCGTACTTCCACGGCGACGAGGCCACCGTCACCGGCCGGTTCGCCGACCTGGAGGACGCGGTCCACCCCAACGAGTGCCTGTTGTTCGACGAGCGCCAGTACGCCGACCGGGAGCGCTGGAACGCGACCTGCTCGCCGTTCCAGTACGTCTGCACCCCGTTCGACGAGACGGCCGAGACGACCTGGACCCCGGTGTGGTCGCTCACCGAGCAGCGGCACCGCCTGCTGCCCACGTCGATGCTGTACTTCGACGTGCCGGCGCGGCACGGCGGCGCGTCGCTCAACGCCGACTCCAACGGCAACGCCGCCGGCGCGAGCCTGGAGGACGCCTTGCTGCAAGGGCTCCTGGAGCTGGTGGAACGCGACGCCGTGGCGCTGTGGTGGTACAACCGCACCCAGGCCCCGGCGGTGGACCTGGACAGCTTCGGCGACCGCTGGGTCGACGAGCTGCGCGAGGTCTACGCGGGCCTGCGCCGCGAGGTGTGGGTGCTCGACGTGTCGTCGGACGTCGGCATCCCGACGATGGCGGCGCTGTCCCGGCGCACCGACAAGCGGTGCGAGGACGTCATGTTCGGCTTCGGGGCACACCCCGACCCGGCCGTGGCGCTGGTCCGGGCGCTCACCGAGATGAACCAGCTGCTGCCCGCCGTGGTCGACGCGCGCGACGACCGCGACGGCTACGGCTGGTCCGACCCGGACGCCGTGCGCTGGTGGCGCACCGCGACCTGGGAAGGTGACCCCTGGCTGCGCCCGGACCCCGAGGTGATCCCCCGGACCAGGGCGCACTACGCGCACACCCCCACCGACGACCTGCGCCACGACGTGACGGCCCTCCAGCACGACCTGGAGTCCCTGGGCCTCAACGTCATGGTGCTCGACCAGACCCGCCCGGACGTCGGGCTCCCCGTCGTGAAGGCGATCGTGCCGGGGATGCGCGGCTTCTGGGCGCGGTTCGCGCCGGGACGGCTGTTCGACGTCCCCGTCAAGCTCGGCAGGCTGGCCCGCCCCACAGCCTACGAGAGCCTCAACCCCATACCCCTGTTCGTGTGATGGAGCCACAAATTGCGATCCGACGCCGACGCGCCACCCCAGGGACCGAGCCTCTCGCTGTGGTCCTTCCGGGACGACGTGGCCATCGAGACGGCCGAGGACGGCAGCCTGACGATCCTCGCCCGCTGGGGCGACGTGACCCTCGATCCGCCGGGGCGGGCGATCGAGGAGGTCCTGCACCGCATGACCTTCGGGCCGGTCGCTCTCGGGAACGTGGACGGACTGGACCAGGACGAGCTGCACGGCCTGTTCGAGCGGCTGCCCGGCCGCATCGTCCGGTCCCTGGGCTCGCGCGACTCCGCGATCCCGCTGCTGTCCGCCCAGCCGGTGTCCCCGCACGGGGTGCTGGCCCTGCCGGAGGTGCCGCCCGACCACCCGGTCCGGCTGTCCCGCTTCGCCCTGGCCCGCCAGCGTGACGGCGAGCTGGTCCAGGAGTCGCCGCTGTCGCACCACCGCGTGGTGCTGCACCGGCCGCAGGCCGCCGCGGTGCTCGCCGCGCTGGCGCGGCCCACGACCGTGGCCGAGGCGGCGCGGCGCGTGGGGCTGCCGGTGGCGCTGGTCGGCGAGGTCGTCGCCTACCTGGTCGGCGCGGGGATGGCGGTCCTGGCCGACGACGGCGCGTTCGACGAGGACCGCGACCCGGCGCTGCGCGGCTGGTCGCCGTACGAGCTGATGTTCCACACGCGCGGCAGGCTGGGCCGGCACGACGAGCCGTCCGGCGCGACCTTCCGCCACGTGGACACCACACCCGCGCCCCCGGCGACCAAGCCCACCCCGGAGGGCAAGACCTTCCGCTTACCCCGTCCGGGCGCCGAACCCACCATGACGCTCATCGAGGCCATCGAGACCCGCCGCTCGACGCGGTCGTTCGCCGCCGAGCCGCCCACCGCGGCCCAGCTGGGCGAGCTGCTGCACCGGTCCGCGGCCGTGCGGTCGCGCACGGAGGTGGCGGGCCCGGGCGACAGCCGGTACGAGGTCACCCGCCGGCCCTACCCCGGCGCCGGCTCGATCTACGAGCTGGAGCTGTACCTGACCGTCGACCGCAGCCCCGACCTGCCGCCCGGGATCTACCACTACGCCGCCGACGACCACGCGCTCACCCTGGTGAACGACGACCCGTCGGACGTGGCCGAGGTCCTCGACGGCGCGCGGGTCGCCACCGGCGGCCGACGCCCACCGCCGGCGCTGCTCACGATCACCGCGCGGATGGACCGGATGGGCTGGGTGTACGACGGGATCTCCTACGCCACCACGCTCAAGCACGTCGGGGTGCTGCAACAGACCCTGTACCTCACCGCGACCGCCCTCGGCCTGGCCGCGTGCGCGTTGGCGATGGGCGACGACGACACCGCCGCCGCCGCGCTGCGCCTGGACTGGCCGGCGGAGGTGAGCGTCGCCGAGTTCGCCGTGGGTTTCCCGGACTCCTACTACGACGAACCGTACTCGGCCGTGCACGGAATGTGAGGGTGTCTGCGACGCCGCTGACATCTTGCTTAAATCCCCTGCCGGAGCAGGAAACGGACGTACATCATGCTTGCCGCGGCGTGGTACAACCGGTGACACGCGCGGCTTAGGGGGTTGCCGAGTTGATCAAGGTGATGCTGGCCGAGGACATGCACATGGTCCGGGGCGCGCTCGTCGCGTTGCTCAACCTAGAGCCCGACATCGAAGTGGTGGCAGAAGTTTCCTCTGGGACGGACATTCTGCCGATGGCGCAGAAGGTCCGCCCGGACGTCGCGGTCATCGACATCGACCTGCCGGGCAAGGACGGCCTGACGGCACTGGGCGAGATCCACGCGGCCCTGCCGGAGATCCGCACCCTGATCCTCACCGGCCTGGGCAGACCCGGCAACCTGCGCCGGGCGTTGTCCGCCAAGGCAACGGGCTTCCTGCTCAAGGACGCGCCGCCGACGGAACTGGCCGACGCCATCCGCAGCGTCGCCGCCGGCAGGCGCGTGGTGGACAGCCAACTGGCGATGTCCGCATGGGACAGTGCCGAATCCCCCCTTACCGCACGGGAGACGGAAGTTCTCCGCCTTACTGCGGAAGGTCTGCAAGCTGTCGACATAGCGTCACAGATGTTCCTGTCCGTGGGAACGGTCCGCAACTACGTGACGACGATCATCAACAAGCTCAACGCCCGCAACCGAGTGGACGCCATCCGCATCGCCCGCGAGGCAGGCTGGCTCTAGCGCACATTCCCCCACCATTTGAGACACCAGTCCACACAGGACCCCCGCACACACGAAGGCCCGCAGACCTCCCGCAAGGGCAGGACTACGGGCGTTCTTGCGTTAAGGACCCCCTCCGCACCCTTCGCCGCGCCACACCCGCGCACTCTTCGCCGCGCTCCGCGCGGCTCCGCCGCGCCACACCCGCGCGCTCTTCGCCGCGCTCCGCGCGGCTCCGCCGCGCAGCGGCGGCTGAGCTACCAGCCACAAGGGGCCTTCGTGTTCCCCACCGTATGACCTGCCCGAAGGGCTACCACAGATCGGCCCGGGTGCGGCCAAAAAGTTTTGCGAGGAACGAGCAAAAGTTTTTAGC